>MDVR01000144.1 GCA_001940725.1 Candidatus Heimdallarchaeota archaeon LC_2
TGTCGTCTTTGCTGTATTGCTAGATTTCAGTATGAAATCACCTAATCGTGGAATAGATCCCATCGTTTTCTCTTATTTACATGGGTATATAATTTCTTCCGCTTTAGCTGTATTTTTGTACTTATATATGAATTCTAACAAGGATTCAGTCTTTTTTGATGATTATTCCTCATCAATTGAAAATCAAAGTAGTCTGGGAAGAAATTTAGCTGTAATTGGATTATTTTTGAATCTGTTTATCTATCTCTTTTATTTTGCAAATTCTGGTTTTCTTTCCTTTGTCGCCACATCCTTCGATACTACAATTTCATCTTCAATGGCAATTTTTATAGTAAGTATTGTTACAGGATCAATAGCAATTATCATCCATCAACTAGAAAATTATTGGATTCATAAAAAACTTGAACTATCAATTGTCAGTGGAATATTCACTTTACTAGCTGTAATTACATATCCCTGGCTAGAATTTTTTATTGTGATCTGGATTCTGGGCATCGCAGGCAATGTGTTTTTGATCATTATCTCTCTTGTCACTGCAAGCAAAATACCATTATATAGTACAAGATGGTTTTCAATTTCACTAGTGTTGGGAGCTGTACTTGCTGTTCTTTTTGTTTTACTTTCACTACCGAGTGAGGAATTGATCTTACAATTAATTATTGTTATCCTAGCAATAACTTTTACAGTTCTTAGTGTCGTACTTTCAAAACCAACAGGAGGAGTTGAATAGGATGGAACTCAAACTATTAAGCACTCTAGGAATTATTTTCCTGATTTTAAGTCTCACATCTTTCATTCCCATAAACTATGATAGTGACACAGTTGATAAAGCTGTAGGTTCAGATATCAGAGTAATGAATTTCAATTTGCATTTTGGAGTTGAAGTCAATGTGGGATACAAGCTTGAAGGATTTCGAGATGTGATATTAGATGAAAGCCCTAACATCATAGCTTTTCAAGAAATTACAGCAGATTTTGCCGTGAATGGGTTTGCGAACATGCTTGGGGATATGCAAGAAATGATGACAGATTTAGGTTACCCTTATTCTTATGTTCAAGAGGAAAGCAGAGGCAAGTTACGAAATGCAGTATTCAGCCAATATGAAATCACTGCTTCAAAGACAATTTATTATGAAACCGAAACTCAAATTGTGAGATCATTTTTGGAGATTATTGTTGATGTTAATGGAATACAAGCTAGAATATTTGCAACTCACATTACTCACTTACCTGTAGGAGAATCGGGTTCCGATAGGATTGCAATGATCACAGAATTATTTGACCACATCAACCAGCAAACCATCAATAATTTTGTGATTTTGGGTGATTTTAATACTAGAGATGATTATGTTGGAGAATATAGTGTCATGACTACAACTTTTGTAGATGGCTGGAATGTAACACATCCAAATGAAATAGGAGCGACTTTTTATTCAGATCGTGCGGGTGATGAAGATGTTAATGAAAGAAGGATAGATTATATCTTAGTAAGTCCTGATATTACTGTATCGGATTGTGCAGTAATAGATACAGATGTTTCAGATCATCGCCCAATTCATTGTGATATAACACTATCTTGAAAATTCGATTTCGTTCGAGTCAATCAAATGATTGTTTCTAACTTAATAATTTTTAAGATACGTGATTTTTGAAAATCATGTCAGTCAGATAATGCAAAAACAGGAGGTATCAACCGATGACTGAATTACTTCGAATTTCGCTAATTTTATGTTACCTATTAGATTTCCATACAATTAAACCTCGTTCTCAGTTTTCTCTATTTTCAGTCTCCTCAGTGATCTTCTTTGCATGATCAATGTACAGCTCTGATTCTTCTTTAACTAATTCTTGAGGTTTTAACCAATTTCTAAACCTGAATGTTGTATATCGATAAACGACGAAGCTGAACAGTGCAGAAATTTCAATTATTGACACGGGAACCGCTGGATTATCAATAAGGAATTCGTAAACCCGTTCAAGTGCATTTTGAATTGTTGGATTGAACTCATATCCGGCCATTTCAGTGAATTCTTTTGCCATGATGATATTATACTCAAGTGCATTTAATTCTTGATTGAAACCTTGGAGTGTGTATGACACCGACAAAATTCCAGGCTTCCCTATTAGTCTCGGCGATTATTCAGACCTCAGATGGTGATTTAGTGCTAGCAGGTTCAACAATGACTTATGGAGTAGGAAATTCTGATATGTGGTTGGTTAAAATTTGATCAATTGATGATACAAATACTAACGGATTTTTAGAATTTGAAATCTTCCCAGGATTGGTTACTATGATAGTCATGATGTACTTTTACCGGGTAAGGAAAAGAAAAAAACACTTGTTGAATTGATAATACCTTAATAATGTGATATGCGTATTATGAGCATACTACGCATTTCAAAGAATAACCTATATTAAGATATAGAACGACTTTTTTTTCAAAAATTTTTATTTCCAATTTAAGGACCCATATTATTCATCCACTCTGGAGTATTTGGTTGAGATTTAATTGATTACACAGGCTAATTCCGTTAAAAATGTGTAAATCTGAACCGCTTGGGGCCCCGTGAGGATTACAAAGTTCTATTCTGGACGAGATCACGGAAAGATGATCACTTTTGTTGCTTGAATATCAAATATATTTTTTATATGCATACACTAATACTTCAGATTGATTGATTTGATTTCTTTTAAATTATCAAAATCACCATCCGTTGTAATTATAATCGTTTTATAATGCTTACATAAAACCCCAATCACACAATCAACAAGTGATAGAGATCGATTGTTTAATTTGATTAACCCAATATCAGAGATTTGATTATCTTTGATACCAACAATATTGTTTTTCGATTCTTTTAAAATAGTCAACTGGTATTCCGCAGTTTGTTTTCCTAGTTTCTCCATAGTTTTATAGAAAAATTCGACAAGAACAAGTTGTGGGATATACCCCTTTGCCTGACTACTCTCAATTTTTTTCATTAGCGTCTTTGCTTCAATGTGATCTGCAAAATATAAGAATAGGGCACCAGTATCCCAAAGATACAATTTTTGTGATTTAGATTTTTTTACCATTTCTCAATATTCCTTTCTTGTCGAATTTCTTTTACCATTTCAACAGCAATATCATAATTATCGGAATTTGTGGCATCCAGAATATTTTTGATTGGAACAATTAAGATTCCTTCCGAAGATTCAACAAATGATACCTCATCACCGGGCTTGAGATCTAGTTTTTTTCTTAGCTTAGCAGGAAAATTAATCATTCCATTACTAGATAACCTTGCTTTTACCATACATTCTTTATAATTTCAATGGATATAAAGGATTTCAATGGAAATTATACGATTCATTGAAATTAAATTATTACTAATCTAAACTTCTATACAGTGCTCAAACAGTTCTTAGAGGTATATCCTCTCTAAGGACTTTTTTTATTATTTATTTTAATTTCTGAGTTTTGAATTGCGTATTAGGATAATAATACCCATTTGAATAAAATTCATGATAACAAAAAGTATACATTTTCTAAACTTGATAAATCATATGATATTATTACTTTCAGTCTACTATTGCTTCCGAGTTTAAATACTCAAATAGAGTATAAAAACCAGTGAGACTCTTATGAGAACTCTTATCAGAACTTTGCGGATACCTGCAAAACTTGATGAGAATACCAAAAATATTCTTGTCAAAACAATGGAAGAGTACTCTAAAGCTGCACAGATGGGTTATAATTATGGTCTTTCTAATAAAACATTTTCAAGAATAAAAATTCATCACGGTATCTACAAAGCTTTCAGAAAACAATCTCCTCTTAATTCTCAATTAGTGATAAATGGGAAGAACAAGGGTGTGGATGTATTACTCAGTCAAAAAAAGAGGATTATGAGAAAAAAAACTTCCAAAAAGAAGAAGAAGAAAACAATGAAACTGCCTCAGGTGAAGTTCAACTCCATCATTCCAATAAGATATGATTACAGGTGTTCAACTATCCATTTAGAACAACGATATGTTTCATTGGCAACTATCTCTAAACGAGTAAATTTAACATTTGAAATTCCTAAATATTATTGCAATTATATATCATGGAAATTCAAGAGTTTTGAGCTGGTATATATTCATAAACACTTTTTCATTCATTTTGTAGTTGAGAAAACGGTATCTTCTGAATTCTTGAAATTACCCCATTCTGGTATGTTTATCGGTATAGATCGCGGTATGCGACATCTAGCAGTCAGTTCTCAAAATCAATTTTACAGCGGTTCTCGATTACGTGCTTCTAAAGATAAATATTTTAGATTAAAACGTAGTCTCCAGAAGAAAGGCACTCAATCAGCAAAGTCTAAACTAAAGGATAGCTCTGGTAGAGAAAAACGGTTTCAGAAGGATATGAATCATTGTATAACAAAAGATATTCTTTCAAAAATTCCTGCAAATTCAACAATTATATTAGAAGATTTAAGTTATATTAGAAAAACAACAAAACGAAGAAAAAAAACTCGATCCAGTAGAGAATTCCATTCCTGGGCTTTCTATCAATTTCAAATGTTTTTGGACTACAAAGCTGTAGAAAAAAACATTGAAATTATATATGTGAATCCAGCTTATACTTCACAGGAATGTTCCAATTGCGGCTATATTCTCAAAAGCAATCGAAACGGATCGAATTTTCTTTGCAAGAAATGTAATTTTTCTTTGAATGCTGATCTCAATGCTTCTCATAATATAAAATCAAGAATATTTGATGATAATTATCTATTACAACTTGCCCGTCGAGCTATACGCATGACGGGTGGGGCTTCCGTCATTATCCCCAATGTAGTGTCTTAGGATAGCTACAAGAAAAAGTATACTTTTTTGAATGATAATGAGCAACTCTATTATTTTATTTGTTTTTGTTCTCAAGCTAATTCAGAG
The DNA here is from genome assembly GCA_001940725.1 of Candidatus Heimdallarchaeota archaeon LC_2. The sequence continues at coordinate 4,922 of MDVR01000144.1, forward strand.
TATTATTTCAGATAATAATAGGGGATATATCAATCGAGCTTTACAATCACCTCGGGAAATTAATATTCAATTGATATTACTTAAATGAGCTTGAACATTGTAAACTTGATAAAATCACTCAGCTTTGTATGTCACAACAATCGAACGCTGTAATTCCTAAGGCCTCATCATAAAATTCAGAAATTCTCCGGAAATATTCATCAGGATACCACAACACCGTTCGTTCATGATCTATGGCATCTGATATCCATAGTGTAACACTAGTGTTCTCTGCTAGGTAAATTTCCACAAAAAGATCTTTACTACTTTGTTCAGGGACATTTGAATCTTCTGATGAATGTATCAAATATATGGGTACCTGAATATCAGCTACATAGTCAATTGGATTAATATCTGAATATGGGACTGGACTGATGGTGTCGATCCAAAAAATAAGATAATTTTGATAAAACTTAGGAACATGATAAAGAGAAAGTCTCTTCTTTATAGGATCCAGTGCTCGTGCATATCCAGAGTCCGAAACCATAGCTTTAATGTATCTGTCACCTAAGCGACTATCTTTTGCTGTTGCTATCAAGCCAGTTCCTGCTCCGAATGAGGTTCCCCAGACTGCAATCTTATCTTTATCTATTCCTAAACTATCAGAATTTTCTATAAGAAAGTCAACAGCACCTAATACATCTCTGGATTCATAATATCCAAAAGTTACTGGACCCAAATCATCAGATAATCCATGATTTCTAAAGTCAAATAATAGCAGAGAATAACCAAGTTTATGGAGTTGAAATCCTATTGTAGCAAATACACTATGGTTATATTCGTTAATATTACCTTTATTGTTTTGATGACCGTGAAGCAGAATGATTGTAGCATTGTTGCGGTGTGAATTTCCTATCTGTGGATCAGCTGGTACAAACCAACCATCAAGATTAATTTCATCCCCTCGGGGTGAAAAAGTTACATTATCATATTCTAGGTCATAATCACCAGGATTTAAAGTCAATGGGATATGTCTATCCCCATAGAGGAAGTAGTAAACGATCCCAATAGGGGCAACGATGAAAACGATTAAGAAAACGATTAAGAAAATCGTCACAATTTTTTTAGAAATACGAAATTTCATGACTTTATATTCGATTGTTAGTATTTAAAATCGGGACCAACTTTTATTTCCAAAGTGTATTACAAATCCGCTCTGTCCTTAATATTTTATGTTTTTAGAAAACACAGAATTTTATCTTTTCGCAAACATTGCCAACATTTTTTGTTGGAATTCTATATAATGACTTCGACCCTTATGTTCTAAATAAACAACTTTTCTGGGTTTTGCATCAAAAAATTCCTCTTTTATTGTGATGAATCCCGCTTTTTCAACCTTATCGAGATGCGGCGCAAATTTTCCCCATGAAATATTGAGAAATTTTCTTATTTTTGCTGATTGATAATAATCGTTTTGATATAAGAGATCGACGATTGCTAATCTTACAGGATTCAATAATAACTCGAATTCGCTTAATTCTTGATTTATTGGTTTACTTGTAATGGCATGTGAAACTTGAGCTTGAGAAACCAGGATACCTTTTGGAAACCTAATAGTTAGATATCCAACAATGCTCAAAGCCAGTACGTTCAAAATATCACTAATCAAAAAATTAGTATCCCAGACTTGTAACGCATGTCCAATCAGTCTCATTGTATTGACAGAAAGGATTGTCATTGCAAAGATCCACCATCTTTTGGTAAAAACGATAACTTTTGAATCCCATCCGATCTTAGTAGTTAGATAGCTATAGATGATTCTATATAATGACTTCGACCCTTATGTTCTAAATAAACAACTTTTCTGGGTTTTGCATCAAAAAATTCCTCTTTTATTGTGATGAATCCCGCTTTTTCAACCTTATCGAGATGCGGCGCAAATTTTCCCCATGAAATATTGAGAAATTTTCTTATTTTTGCTGATTGATAATAATCGTTTTGATATAAGAGATCGACGATTGCTAATCTTACAGGATTCAATAATAACTCGAATTCGCTTAATTCTTGATTTATTGGTTTACTTGTAATGGCATGTGAAACTTGAGCTTGAGAAACCAGGATACCTTTTGGAAACCTAATAGTTAGATATCCAACAATGCTCAAAGCCAGTACGTTCAAAATATCACTAATCAAAAAATTAGTATCCCAGACTTGTAACGCATGTCCAATCAGTCTCATTGTATTGACAGAAAGGATTGTCATTGCAAAGATCCACCATCTTTTGGTAAAAACGATAACTTTTGAATCCCATCCGATCTTAGTAGTTAGATAGCTATAGATGAATAATAACTGTACAAAGAGTCTATATATAAAAAATAGAAATCGAAAACTCTGTCCCATAATTACAGTTCCAGACGTGGATACAACTGCAAAAGTATCAGCTGAAAAAGTTCGGTCAGCCTTCATATCGGTAAATAACACATATGAGGGGTTTAATAATACTTGGGGTTTGTACAATAGTATTAGTGTTTCAATAAATAAATAACCAAGTATTACGGCTCCACTAATTAATTTTGGAGGAATGATCCATTTTGTACGTATGGCATGCCACGCTAAAAGGAAGTAAATTAACAAATGTGCTGAATCAACAATTTTGATGAGAAATGTGAGATCTTCAGAAGTTGTCCGAATAAAATCAGCCAATTGAGCTAGAATGACAGATACGAAGACGAAAGCAAACAGTAAATAATCGAGGAACTTGGTTTTCCGATAAGATTTTAAGAGCAGAACCGTCGGGAGGATTGCTAATAACAACACAATTAACTGAAGTCCATTCTGCAACCCAAAAGCCATTAAGATACAGTTTATCCCAATTACAAAAGTGTTATCATTTTAGAGTTGATCAGTTGTCGACCTTGGATGCGATCATAGATAAACCGAATGAACATTATGAGCAAAATACGCATTTCGCAAAATTTCAAGGTTTAGAGAGTTTTGAAGTTCAAGAAATTATTAGCTCCCCGAGACTTACAAAATGACCTCGGATTGCGATATTTTTGGTGTAATTACCCCCGAAAGTTCAAAGTTTATGATTTTTTTCCGGGTGTTTAATAATTCTCCACAAATCAATCATTTAAAAAACCATTCTCAGCATCGCTTAAAATACAATCGTGGTTGAGTCATGTGGGACAAGAATATTGAGATCAACTTGGTTTTTGTTCATGTCATAGGAAAACAAGTAACCAGTTTTTCGAGTGATTTCTATGAGGGATTGGATGGCATCATCCAAGAGGAAATTCTCGTGGTTGAATCAAAATACGATTTTGAACATATTGTAGATATTCATTTTATCAAGAATTAGTTGCATTAAATAAACGATAACTTAATCTCCAATTCTGCTCAAGTTTCCTGAGTAGAGTAAGTCCAATAGATGATCGTGAATTTATAATTTTATTTAATTTTATTATTGGTCAACTGAAGCTTTAGGAATTTCATCCTGAACCATGATTTTACCAAACCAGAAAAACCATATTATTTGAAATATTCCAAATAGGCCACCCAAATCTTCTAGCCCCGGTATTGTAGAAATTAAACCGACAGCCCAATTATAAAGCCCAGATAGCTTAGACCTTTTGGAAGTCTATCTCCTTGGTAAACAGATAAACTTACAAATATTGTAAACAATCCACCTAAAAATTCACCATTTGAACCCCCAAACGCACCTGAAACTGTTTCAATTTTTAACCAAAATATCGTTGCATTGGCGGGATCTGTCTTATATAAATCGATAGCAGGTTCCATACCCGCATTTGCTATCAATCCACTGGCTAATGCACAACAAGATATATCCTTTAGATTACCTTCAATCAACGAAAATGCGTTGAATGGACTCAGTTCTATAATTTTCTCAGTTGGCAAATTCTTTGATTTGCAACCAGACTCATTTTCAATACTTAGAGATGTCTAAGGGTCGACACTCTTTGCCTTTCTTAAACCAGATACACAGAATTCAGGACAACGGGTCTTGATGATTGCGACAAACGAATCGCAGAAAACGCGAGCGGGATTGAGTTTGTTTGATGAAGTTGGTTACGACCAGGAGGGTTCGTATCTTGGAGGAGATGGTGATTTTGGTATTACGGGCCGTGTTCTTGATAGTGACATCTTTCAGAGAATTGAGGGTGGAATTGTTAATGTTGGAGTTTTCCAGCAGTATACAGGGGTGATTGATTATGTTGTAGGTAGCATGGAACTGTATGTGAATGGAACACTTGAAACCCAAACTCAGTTACTTCACAATTCAGGGAGAACGAGTGACACAGACAGTGCAAATATACGCATTGGTGCTGATGCAAATTTGCTTGGGATAAGTGGATTCTTTTTAGGGTAAATAACCGAACTTATCGTTTATAACCGATCACTTGGTGTGGATGAACGAGGGCATATTGAGGATTATCTAGAGAATAAATGGTTGTTTAATCAAACTATCCCTGAGTTTACTTCCAGTGCATCTGATACAAGTATTCCCCAGACATCTTCAATAAGTTCAAGTTCAACTTCGTCATCCTCAACCCTTGACCAAACTATTGCGACATCTATATCTGAATCATCGATCAATATCTATCCAAGCCTATTAATTGCCACATTAGTAATCACTCCAATTCTTAGAAGAAGAACTAACTGATATATCGATCAACTGCAAGGCAATTTGATTGCCCAGATCCAGCGTTCTATCTTTCCAATACCTAGAACGACTTTGTTATACTGCGATTTTATTTAGTGATTTAATATATAATTTATTTATTTAGTAGCCAAACGCTAGAAGAAAAATATCGTGATACCAAATCAAAATAGTTGAATTCATTACAATTGTGTTACAGTGCTCAAACAGTTCTTAGAGGTATATTCCCTCTAAGCTAAATCCGCATAATTTTAAACATTAAATTATCCCCTCATCAACCAATATATTATAGTCCCTACATTTATGTCAAAAAGAGCAAGACTTATAAATTTGCGGGGACTATATTGTATTATGATCAATCAAATGAATGATTAAGGAAGAAGTGTCATGGTAACAATCAAGAAAAAAAAACCTAGAGGTAAAGAGTATTACTATTTAGTTCATAATTATCGGGTTGACGGGAAAACGAAACGGCTAGAAAAATATTTAGGATCCACGATACCAGATAATATTGATGAAATAAAGGCTAAGTTTTTCAGAGAGATTTACAGTGAAATTTGGTTTACTAAATTGGATCTTGTACAAGAGAACTTCTTTAGAGTGACCAAAGACCTTCCCAAATCAATAGTAAAAAAGAATTTTTCTGATTTTGCCATCCAATTTACATACAACTCAAATCGGATTGAAGGTAATACTCTAAGATTGCATGATACAAGGCTGTTGCTTCAAGATGGGATATCACCGAGTAACAAACCTATTGATGATATTAAAGAAATCGAAAACCATCAAAATGTATTTTACGATATGGTTGAATATGAAGGTGAATTATCAGAAACTATCATACTAAGGTGGCATTATGATTTGTTAAAGGACACAAAGTATGATATTGCTGGGGATTATCGCAAATATGATGTGGGTATTGAGGGAAGTGATTATAGACCCCCTTTGGGGATTGAAGTTGCGGACCTGATCCGTGATTTCTATGAATGGTTCAATCGATCAGAGTATAAACTACATCCAGTAGAATTAGCCGCCTTAGTTCATCAAAAGTTTGTTTCCATTCATCCATTTGGCGATGGAAATGGCAGAATAAGTAGATTGATTATGAATTTTATTTTGAATAGATTTAATTTTCCAATGATAATCATTGATTATAAAAAACGATCTGCTTATTATAATGCTCTGAAACGATCTCAACTTAACGATGACCCTTACATTTTCGTTCAATATATCTTTAGGGTCTTTTTAAAAACGTATAATAAATTCACCGAAATTCTTTCAAAAATCGAATTTTCTGGAGATGTTTAGACAACGTTCACTTACGATCAAGGCGTTTTGTTTTGTAAAATAAAGTTTGGACGGGGTAATACCTAGAACTGCTTTTATTGTACTGAAATATTGTGAAAACAAAAACGCCCAAAAGCATGATCATTGCAAAATCGTTGCTTAGAGTAATTGTCTTACAGTGCTCAGAGAGCTCTTAGAGGAATATCCCTTCTAAGGACTTTTTTTATTTAATTGATTTTTTGAATTGCGTATTAGGATGAGATAACTCACTTGGAAATATCAGCTAATATTCAATATCATATAATATTCGTAGAAAGAAATTAATCGATCGAAACCTACTCACAATGTATTACTAATTAATGGAGGAAG
>MDVR01000145.1 GCA_001940725.1 Candidatus Heimdallarchaeota archaeon LC_2
GGTATAAGGTGCATTAGAAACCGGAACAATTGCCTTGGGTTTAGAGAAATTTATAATTGAATTTGCTATTTTTTCTGTGAGCACGCCTGTGCGAGCTCCTGGAATCAATAAATCACAAGGAATTTCAAAAAGTTTCTCAGGAACCTCCACATTATCAAATTTATCAATTAATTTATCTCCAAATTGGTTTTGAAGTTTGATTAATTCTGATATATCAAAACCCTCATCATTCCTAATGGATCCATATCTAGTACTAATACCCACAATACTATTGGCTATGACTCTGTACATACTTGGGAATATGACACGTTGTTGAATTTAGAGACAGATGCTGAAATTACTTCACTTTATGGTTTTAAAACCCTTGATATGACCATTGATACAAGTTATCATACATTTGATTTGGGACCCGGTGGACAGGATTATGGATACAACTATATTGTAGACGCACTTGATACAGCAAAATTACAAAGCTGGTATGGAGAGGTTGGTGATACATTTGATCTAGGCACACATCAATGGAGTTTCTTTGGAATTGATGTGCCATTGCTATAACGGCTCCAGCAGATGCGATAAAATCGGGAAAACAGATCACATCACTCAATTGAAGTAATTTTAATCCTTCAATGGTATAAGGTGCATTAGAAACCGGAACAATTGCCTTGGGTTTAGAGAAATTTATAATTGAATTTGCTATTTTTTCTGTGAGCACGCCTGTGCGAGCTCCTGGAATCAATAAATCACAAGGAATTTCAAAAAGTTTCTCAGGAACCTCCACATTATCAAATTTATCAATTAATTTATCTCCAAATTGGTTTTGAAGTTTGATTAATTCTGATATATCAAAACCCTCATCATTCCTAATGGATCCATATCTAGTACTAATACCCACAATACTATTGGCTATGACTCTGTACATACTTGGGAATATGACACGTTGTTGAATTTAGAGACAGATGCTGAAATTACTTCACTTTATGGTTTTAAAACCCTTGATATGACCATTGATACAAGTTATCATACATTTGATTTGGGACCCGGTGGACAGGATTATGGATACAACTATATTGTAGACGCACTTGATACAGCAAAATTACAAAGCTGGTATGGAGAGGTTGGTGATACATTTGATCTAGGCACACATCAATGGAGTTTCTTTGGAATTGATGTGCCATTGGTTGCTCCATTTGCACATGATGTAAATCAGGTCTTTACTACACCTTATTTAATTAGTGCTTACAAGAATGTGGTTGAGGATGCAGGTGCCATAACCAGAGCGAAGGATTCTTACTTTAATGCAACATTATCAGCAAACGTTGGCATGTCACTTAACATCCCAGCAGAGATTGAGGTTACATATCCAAACAAAGTGACAATTGGGACTTCAAATTTGGTATTCAAGTTAATTCCTGATGAGATTGAAGCCGTTGTAACTTTTAATTATGATCTTTTTTCTAACATTTCATTTTCTTACTGGTTCCTCAGTGCAAATTTTGAGATGGCAAACAAAGGACAAACGAATGTCACGATGTATGATAATACAGTTTCAAGTGTTCTTGAAAATCTTGCCATTGATGCGTATGAACAAAATGATATTCCGTTTAATACATATGTTACTTTGGACTCTTTCAGTATTACTCCTACTATACTAGGACCTATTGTGAGTGGTGAAATCAGTTTAGACTTGTTATCAGTTATCGAGACAGTTCTAGTTACAGCTTATCCAATTCTAGCACCTGTTTTCAAAGTAATCGATTTCTTTTTAGAATCAATTTCCTTAAGAGCCACGGCAGTGTTACAAACGGTATTACGTCACCCATTGTCTTCACCGAATGCCGGTGTTACATTTGATAATGAAAACATCACTTACACTGCAGAAGCATTGAGCCAAGAAGTACAAATGACAATTGCCAATGATGCAATTATTGATGATGGAATCACAATAGTCATTGGAGATGTGAATTATGTACTTGATTTTACGACTGAATGGGATTTCGTTATTGAATTTAAACAACCCACCAGTTCTTTTATTGATGATATTTCTTGGAATATTGGTACATACCCTTCATTAAGCTCAGATTTAATAAGTAGCGCAGGAACATCAATTAACATCCCACCTGAAGGATCAGATTCAGCTGGATTTGATTTTTCATCAATAATAATTGTTGGAGCTCTAGTTTTGGTTGTTTTTGTTTTAATTAAAAATCGTAGAAAACCAAAAGGCCCTAATCGTAAACGCGATCAACAAGAGGGTTAATATAAGCAATAATTTGATGGTTTTGCGATCGATCTTTTCGAATGGAGATGCCTTATTTCATAATTGCGGATAGCGTGCACTATACGTAATTTTTAGACATAAAACAGACATTAGTTTTTAGCATAATAAATTTATTTATTTTCTTGGTTATATGCATGTAGTGTCTGTTATAGCTTCAGAAAACGCAAAAATCTTGAAATCGATAATTTTATTCACAGAATTGTCTTAAAAATTAATTTTTGTAGCCTTTACCCCCTTTATTTCAGACATTAATCTCTCTGTGGTAATTATTGTTGAACCATACTCTTTACTCAAAGCTATTAAAGCAGAATCAGCTAATGATAATTCTGGATGTTTGACTTTTAATTCACCAATTCTATATATTGATTGTTCTTTTAAAGCAAGAGAAGTTAAGGAAGAATTGACAATGCTCTCAACTCTCATTTTGGCAAGCCTATATCCAAATTTTCTCCAATGAAGATAGTAAAACTCTGATAAAATTAAGAGGGGAACATATCCAATAATTTTAGATTTTTCGCAATCTTCCATCAACAATTTACACTGTTCATTTTCAGAGAAATATAGTGATAAAGCACCTGTATCCCAAATATAGGATTTCATTTTTCATTTTTCCTGTCTTTGCGCATCTCTTCAATTAATTCTTTCACATCTTCTAAATGTTCAGGATTTGTGAGCTCACTCATTTTTAATATTGGTCTTATATGGAATTCTCCTTCTATCTCGACAAAACCAATTTCATCTCCAGCTTGAATACCTAGCCGTTCACGTATTTTTGATGGTAGCGTTATCATTCCATTTTTGGAAAGTTTAGTTTTTATCATGAATAATTTATATCGTATGGAATTATAAATATTTCCATATATTTTAATGTTTTTCCAAAATTATTCTAATAATTTAGGAATCTTAAGATAGACCGGGATTTCATTATTAAAAGTACTGTGGCCAGAATTATATAGATCAAGAATCCAACTGTTCTATTGTTTCTAGTGAAGAACGTAAGGTATATTGCCTTGATCAATCACTATATGCAAAATTCGCTTATTACACAACATATTTGATTTGGATATTTAATTTCAGAATATGATTAGAAATAGAAACAACAAAAATCTTACCTCATTTGGTCCCATCAAAAGTACTTTTTGTCGGGCAAATATTTATATTTCGGGAAATGTATATGATATCGGGTAAAATTTAAAATGACAGAAACAACTGGAAAAATTGGATCAAAAGGTGAACTGTACACACCAGCCAAAATCCGCTCTGAGCTTGGTTTTAATCCCGGTATTCAAGTAAGATTTACGACATTGCCAGATGGTAGACTCTTAATAACAAAAATTCCATCAGTTAAAGAACTCCTCTCTAAACAGCTAATTGCTAGAATAACTGTTGAAGAAGCTGAGGCAATATCGGAGGCGATTCAAAAAGAGATGGAATCGAAATGACCAAAATATTTCTAGACACAACGTACTTATTACCGTTGACGGGTATAGAAACTTCCTTGGATCAATTTAACGAACAATTCGAAAAAACCATGGAAGATCAATCAATAACTTATTTGTACTCACCGGTGTCAATAATTGAACTTAAGTGGATTATCAAAAAAATTAGTAAATTTAATAACAATCGTCAAAAACTAGAAGAGCGATTAGAGGGCGTCCTTCGGATGTTAAATACATCACCAAAATTTGAAAAAATTAGCTTTGTTAATGACATCATAAATCACTTAACTTACAAAATGGAACTTTTAGGTCACTCTGATTATTTTGATACTTTAATCGCATCCAGTGCAATTATTTCTTCAGACTTGTTCATAACTGAGGATAAGAAATTATCCAAGGTAATTCCAAAAACTATTACTGAGTTGAAACCATATTTCAATTATAAAATTGATATATCAACTTGGAGCAATTTCTTTTCAATGAATAGTTGATATATTTGAATTATTTTAACTCTACATTCCAATTTTTGTTTAATTTACTTGTTTGTAATTCTGCAGTACATTCTTTCCCTTAGTATTTCATATTGTCACATGGATCCTAGACAGCACGTTACCCTATGAAGTTGTTACGGACTATTTATTTTGGTATGAAAGGTAATCCTTCCAAGACCATATTTTGGTTGATTTAAACTCATCTAGAGATTTTATCCTAGTGACAAGTTCCTTGTCAACGGTAAGAAAAATCCCATTCAAGTGAATGGCTGTTGCAGCGATCCAACAATCCAATAAATAGTCCGTAACAACTTCATAGGGTAACGTGCTGTCTAGGATCCATGTGACAATATGAAATACTAAGGGAAAGAATGTACTGCAGAATTACAAACAAGTAAATTAAACAAAAATTGGAATGTAGAGTTAAAATAATTCAAATATATCAACTATTCATTGAAAAGAAATTATCCAAGGTAATTCCAAAAACTATTACTGAGTTGAAACCATATTTCAATTATAAAATTGATATATCAACTTGGAGCAATTTCTTTTCAATGAATAGTTGATATATTTGAATTATTTTAACTCTACATTCCAATTTTTGTTTAATTTACTTGTTTGTAATTCTGCAGTACATTCTTTCCCTTAGTATTTCATATTGTCACATGGATCCTAGACAGCACGTTACCCTATGAAGTTGTTACGGACTATTTATTTTGGTATGAAAGGTAATCCTTCCAAGACCATATTTTGGTTGATTTAAACTCATCTAGAGATTTTATCCTAGTGACAAGTTCCTTGTCAACGGTAAGAAAAATCCCATTCAAGTGAATGGCTGTTGCAGCGATCCAACAATCCAATAAATAGTCCGTAACAACTTCATAGGGTAACGTGCTGTCTAGGATCCATGTGACAATATGAAATACTAAGGGAAAGAATGTACTGCAGAATTACAAACAAGTAAATTAAACAAAAATTGGAATGTAGAGTTAAAATAATTCAAATATATCAACTATTCATTGAAAAGA
>MDVR01000146.1 GCA_001940725.1 Candidatus Heimdallarchaeota archaeon LC_2
AACCGTGTTAGCGGGATATTCAGTTTATAGTTTGTTAAATTTCAATGTTGATGGCGGAAATATTGTTCTTTCTATTTTATATTTTACCATGATTTTTCCTTTAATTATTTCATTTCTGTGGTATTGGAAACTTGAAACATATCTAGAGTCAGTGGAAGGAATTTCAGCTTTAAATTATATTAAAGCTGTTTAATTATTCAGCACAATCTTTGCAGATGGAAAATAAGCTTTTGCTGCAAAGTAGAATGAAATACCAGATGGGATCCAATTCTTCCATTTTATATTTTCTCCCTGTTTTGGAAGAGTTCCAGTAAAAAATAATCTCCCTCCCGCGCATGTGGAATTGAATACATTTTATCATTATGTTGTATCGAGCTTGACAACTCATTTATTTTGAAAATAAATACCTTAGTCGAATCATTATTAACAAATTTCTCTTCTAATACATGTACCAAGGTTTTTGGGTGCATTTGAGTATCAATCTTTTTTATTGGAAAGTGAATTTGATCATTATTTTTATATTCACCATAGGGATATTTTCCATATCTTTTCTGGCGCTGGGTTGAGCCTGTATTACTGGAAAGAAATTTTGTACTTGGATACACCTCAAGACAATTTTTAATATTCGTTTGAATAAATGGAAGCTGAAATAATTCCTTATCAGTGTATTTCCCCACTATTCCTCTTGACCATACTTGACTAAATAATGAATTTGAATTTCTATCATATAGAACTAGTGCAGAATTTAATAAAAGTCCACTAACTCCAAACAATAATTCATCTTCGCCTAAAATTCGATTATATGCAGTTGCAGTTTGACATAGGGGACAATAAGTCATAGCCACCTTTTTTCCAATTGACGTATCAAAATTAACAATTTCATGATAATCCAAAATTGTTATAGGAAATGCATAAGTGTCAATAATATTATCTTCCTCTAGAATAAATAAAACAAGAATTTCTTCATTTTCGGACCATTTTTCTAAACATCTCGCACCATCTATCCATATAGGATTATCAATTGATGGGATGCAATCTGGTTTATGACATCCTGGAGAAATTTCTTTAAATTCAAAAAGGTCAGATTTCTTAACTCCTTCAGGAAAATAAGGAAAATCAGCCAATTTCGGTCTCTTGAATGACACATATGAATTAACCCAAATATAGATAAGAACCTTAAGTATTAAGTAAAGAATTAACTTTTATAATTAACAATTGAAATTTTTATGTTGATTCTATTTCAAATAATAAATAAAACAAAATTGCTAATAGATATCCCGTAAATGGTCCAGTTACATTAAATGCTCTAGAACGAGCGGCATTAATATCATTCATTAAGGCTTCATTATATACTATTAAGCCTCCTGGAACAACAATTTTAGTTCCACTTATTGCAGAACCATAAATTATTATCGTCGTGATTGCCACTAGAACTATTGCACTATCTTTTAAGATACTTGGGTACTTAATCCCTCCAGTTAAGAATTGGAATAATATTAGGATTCCAACAAACATCAAATAAGCAATAATCCAGTTAGATAATTTAATTAGAATTAGTTGAAAAGTACTTCTTGTTTTTTCAGCAGGATTTATTTTGATGATTTCTTCTTCTTTTCTACTATCAATACCTAACATTACTTTTTTCATTTATTCAGCACCTATCTTCCAAATATTTTTAATATTCCTAGCTTGAATAGTATAAAAAAGGATACAATTGCACCTACGTAAAATCCAATTGCCTCTAGGCTCTCAAATACTTTACTTATGAACGGAATAAAAGTACTTGGGATATTTACACCTTGTAGAGGTAAAAAGTCATAATGTTCACCATCTGTAAGAAATTCAGGTAATGCCGATATATCTGCAAATATTTGAGAAATGATTAGAATAAATGCAGAGCTAATCAGAAAGAAAAATGCTTGAGTATCTTCCTTTGTTTTTTCAGCTACAATCGAGACGGATAAAAATTTGAAAGAACTTGTAATAATAAAATATAAAGGCACAACAAGAACTGATAAGATTAAGAAAAATCCTCCTAAATTTTGAAGGTCGATTGTAACTCCAAAGAGATATTCAAATAATCGTGGAATTGTTAAATCTGGTATATCCACACCCAATTCAATCTGTAAAGTATTCCACAATACAATGAATTTATCATAAAGAAGACCCAACCAGGCACCAAGCAAAACTAATCGACTTGATAATACAATCATTTTGGGTGATGATTTAGTCGCAATTCTACCTGATCTAGCAATAGAAACACCCGTGGTAATTGATCGGATTATAGCAATGATTGAATAGCCTTCTGCAAATCCGATAACAACTGAACTAAGACCTATAATAAAAACAAAATCTAATTCAATTATTCTAAACAAATCTCCAAGGTTTAACACAAAGGTTTGAAAATAAAATTCGAGTACTTTTTGACTAGAGATAGTACGAATATCCGTAGTAGATGGATCAATATTTGGTGTTGCACCAACTAAATCAGCATAGACAGTATTTGCAATTTCATTTGTTGTAAAGATAACAAACATGTCCCAAGTAGCCCATACCAAACCCGGAAGGATGTAAAATAGAAACACTATTGGGATTGCCATAGCTGCATTTGAATAAATTACAAATGATGAAACTCTAATCCCTCTTAGTATAAGTATAATAAGCTGCGTTATCCACCATAATCCCACAAGAATAAATATCAATAAGAATAGAAATTGGGCTGGGATTTCAGGGTCCACAGAATCTATTGCAAAGAAAAGGCTGATTAGTATAAATTCAAGAGGCAATGTTGCTAAAAATTTCATCCAATCTTTGAATGAATATTTCTTTCTTGGTTTATTCTTCCTTTCTTGTAACTGGCTTCGGCCGAATCTAGTTAGAATTACTATTGTCATTGCTAGCGGAAAACTTAGCATAAAGGCAAATAGAATTAAAAATAGATATCCTCTAATCTCAGCATATGCAATTCTATCAGTTCCTACAGGAATTGAGTCAATAAAAGGTAAATCAAGATTAAATTCTGATCTTAACCCCCAAATGAAGTAAACTGGAAAAGATTGAAGATAGATATTAATCAAAGCTACGTCTAATAAAACAAAAACTAATGAAATGAATGTAATTGTCAAAAGGAAAAATAATACGGCTTTAATAGATTTATAACTTTCAATTCCAAAATCCTCTTTATGATCAAAGAATACAATTTTTGAAAAAAATCCAATGACGAGAATAAACACAATAGTTGTAATTGCCATTAATTGAAGGTTGACAAATTCATCGCTTGATATAATATCTGACGGATTAACTTCATCACGGTCTGGGGTTATTTCAGCTGAGAGATTTATTATCCACACCATCAAAGCCAGAATAAATATTGTACCCAACAATTTTCCAAATTGAGATCTAAGAAACTCCTTCCATGGAATTCGGATAATACCTTTTTTTTCAGCTTTAGTTTCTTCAACAACTTTCTGCGGTTTCTCATCGGCAGATTGCTCATCTATTGCCTTTTGTTGAGAAGTCTCTTTTTCCTTCGCTTCTTCACTCACTAAAATGTTTCACCAATGAGTAATTTTAAGGTATTGCAGAAATGTTTGTTAATTCATACCCTCTTTTTCAAAAAAAGTGATTGATTTTATTTTATAACAATACTCATTTTATGAGAATAAAATTACTCCTAGAGTCCCCATTACTGCAATGGTTGCCCCTACTATACGGACCAATACTGATTTTCGATCCAGTGGTTCTTTTAACACAGAATTATCTAGAAATTTTGCAACTAAAAGTGTGTATATTAATGTAAAAGGCCCTTCAGCCACCCCTATTGCTTCTGAAATAGTTAGAGATTTAGATAATCCAAAAATAAATCCTGCTTGAGCAATCATAATTATTAATACATAAATAATTATCTTCATAATTAAATTCCGAGAAAGAGGAATTCTTGTTGAGGAAAAAGATTTGTACTTACTCAGATAGTATAGCATTGCAAAAGCAGTCATAAAGATTTGTCTAATTGTAATTACAGTAAAAGTAGGAATTTCTTGTAAATAATAACTGATTAAAAAATTGCTCAAGGCCCACGTAAGGGTTGTTAGAAAATACCATCTTATACCAGGTGCTTTTAATGAAAATAGTGCTTTAATATCTAAATTCTTGTCCCAGCTCACAATAATGGCTCCGAATATTGAAATAAAAATGGCAAGGTATACTGTAATTTTGTATGATTCAGAAAGAACAAAGAACGCTAATGGGACCGACAATACAACTCTCGATGAAAGTATTATGCCACCAACTGAGACGTTTCCTTCTTTAAAACCCGTTAATAATGATAAATAACCTATAACTGCAAATAATGATATAAAAAAGAAGGCAACTAGTAACCTCGATGTTAACAAGGAAATTATTGATGAATCCTTCCAATATTCAAAATAAGATATTATAAGTAAAAAGGGTAGGGCAATAACTAATTGATAAATAAGAAAATTAAGTGGCCCACCACTTGCACTTATCAAATATTTTCCAAGAATGCTTGATACTGCAAAAAAATTTATTGCAATTACCAGCGATATTTGATAAGTTTCAATCAATAGATGATCAGTAGAGGCCGATATTATAAAGCTAATACTGTCGTACTCAATAAACTTACTAGCTTAAATGTGATTTACTAGTGGTAAATTTCTCTGACCATTTTTTAAATATTAATGGACCTCCCATTAGGAATGAAGTCAATACAAAAGGTATTGATCTATATTTTTTCCATATAGTCATAGCTTGTTCAAATGACCAGATACCCCCCATTGCAAATATTGGTAGATCATCCAAATCAGAGATATTTCGAATTAATGATAATAATTTAGTTAATCTATCAAAAAGTAGAGGCCCCGAATACCCTCCAATTTTGTTAGGGTTACCCAAATAATTATGTTTAACGGGAACTGTATTGAGGAGGGATATTCCATCAACTAATTTATTTTGGTTAATAACGGTTATTAATTTAATTAGTTCATTATCAGAATATTGAGGACTTAATTTTAGAAATAAATTAATATTTGGAGATTGGTGGCGAATCTTAGTAAGTATCTTTATTGTTTTATCAAGATCCATAATTCCAGATGTTACATTTGGACATGAAAAATTTAATTCAATTAAATCTGTAAATTTTGAAATCTTATTAATTAATAATTTCCATTCATTTAAAGAATCTCCTTTTACTGAGAATATAAAATTATTAGGAATTATTTTTGAACTCTTAAGTTCATGAAACCAAGCAGCCAATCCTTTATTGGGTAATCCCATAGAATTGATCATTCCGTTAGTAAAGCGAATAATTCTAGGGTATGGATTTCCAGTTCTTTTATGTAAAGTGATTGTTTTCGAGATAACAAATCCAGCTCCCAAATTACTGACAGCATTCATTTTAATTAAATTATCTGCCCATCCCGAAGATAACCCCCAGGGTGCAGGAAATTCCTTTTCGATATATTTTATTGAACAAATTCCATTTTCCAGCGGATTTGAAATTATTTTTGATAAACCATAAATTAATGGTCCTCCTGTGGTTTCTACAATTCTTTCAGGAATATATCGTATTACGCGCTGAATGAATTTTTCATAGATGGTCACAGGTGGTTCACAAATGATTTTGTATTAATATTCATTGAATTTTTTATATTTATATTATTCATTAATAGATTTCGAACAATCGATCAATAAAGTAATATTATCAAAAAAATATATTCACCTAGATTTTTATGCCAAAACATCTTGTTTCTATTAAGGACATAGATCGTAGCTTTATAGAAGAAGTACTCAAACTCGCAGAGAAAATGGAAGATAATCCAGACGAATATTCTGAAAGAATGAAAAAGAAAATTCTAGCGACAATTTTCTTTGAACCAAGCACCCGGACAAGGCTTTCGTTTGAATCAGCTATGCTGAGATTAGGGGGGAAAGTATTGGGCTTTTCAGATCCAAATACATCATCTGTTAAGAAAGGAGAGTCAATTGCTGATACCATTCGAATGGCTGCATGTTATGCTGATGTAATTGTAATGAGACATAATTTAGAAGGAAGTGGTCGTGTAGCTGCGGAATTTAGTTCGGTTCCTGTTATATCCGGGGGTACTGGTGTTCAAGAACATCCTACTCAAGCTTTGCTAGATATATATACAATCTACAAGGAATTTGGTCGATTGGATAATTTAACTATAGGTTTACTGGGAGATCTGAGATACGGTAGAACAATTCCTTCTCTTTTGTACGCATTTATGAAATTTAATAATATTAAGGTAAAATTATATTCACCCAAACAGCTCAGAGCTAGAATGACAGTACTTTCAGATGTTGAAGGAAAATTGGATTTTGAAATATTGGATAATTTGGAGGATACAATAAGTGAATTAGATGTACTCTATGTCACTCGAATTCAGAAAGAGAGATTTCCTGATGAAGGAGATTACGAACGACTAAAAGGTGCATTTGAAATAGATACTACTTTAATGAGCAAAACGAAAATGGATATGATCTTAATGCATCCTCTACCTCGAGTTGGTGAAATTGCATATGAAGTGGATGATTTACCCCAAGCAAGATACTTTCAACAGGCAAAAAATGGGGTTTGGACAAGAATGGCTTTATTAGAAATTTTAGCAGGAGAGGAAAGCTGATATCAGATCCAAAACAAATGCTAGTTACTAAGATTGAAAATGGAACAGTAATTGATAAAATTCCACCTGGAAAATCAATTCAGATTTTACGAATTCTTAATATTGATGAAGATGCTTTAGATACAGTAGCCGTGGCAATTAGAGTTACTTCGAGATCAATGGGTAGAAAAGACATTATCAAATTAACAAATCGGTATCTTGAGGATGATGAGCTAAAGAAAATATGGTTAATATCTCCAAATGCAAAAATTTCTATCGTAAACAAATTCAGCATATCAGAAAAATTTGATCTTGCATCAAGAGAATTAACTAATGAATTTTCAGGAGTATTAACATGCATAAATCCCACTTGTGCAACAAACTATCGAGAACCAGTAATACCAAAATTCTTACTCATGAGAAGGGATCCACTATTGATTCGTTGCTTATATTGCGATAAAGTAATGCTAGAAGAAAATGTAAGAGAGCAATTATAAAATGAAAAATCTCGGGTCCAGTGATATTATTTTGGAAAGACTTCCAGCCGGAATTGATATCCATGTGCATTTTCGAGAACCAGGTTTTGTTCACAAAGAAACCATGAAATCTGGAATAGAGGCAGCTCATGCAGGAGGGATTTCTGCAGTTGTGGACATGCCAAATACAAACCCTACTACTGATACTTTAGTAGAATTGGCAAGTAAGATAAAGTTAGCTAACAAATATCCTGGAATAATAATTGCTGGTGGATTAACAGATCAATCCGTTAAGTCAAGTGAAATTACTAAGATTGTGAGTAAAACAAATATCCTAAAAGTTTTTTTGGCAGAATCAACAGGAAATATGGTAATATCGGAAGAAAATCTGATTCGGGGTTTAGAATTGATTAAAAATGATAATTACCTAATAATGTTTCATGCAGAAAAATCAGATATGATTAAGAATCGAACTCCAACAAGTAAGGAACTTGAAGTAAGACCAATAGAAGCAGAGGTTGAATCAATAAAATATTTAATTTCATTAGCAGGTGATTATCCAAATTTACAATTTCATATCACACATGTCTCCTGTTTAACAGGTGCAAAATTGTTGTATGGCCAAAATAATATTACATGGGATGTACTAGCCAAATATCTTTGTTTCTCAAATGATAAAGTACAGGAAATGGGAAACTATGCAAAGATGAATCCTCCTCTAAGAACACTTGAAGATGTAACCGGATTAAGGAAATTGTTATCAGAGGGTAAGATTCCTATTGTTACCTCAGATCACGCTCCACACACGATTGCAGAAAAAAATGATAAGTTAAAAATTGTAGCTGGAGCACCTGGAGTCCAAGAAACCTATCCATTCTTAATCGATCTTTATTTAAAAAATGAAATCTCAAAACAAGTTATGATTGATGTTATTTATAATAATCCTAAAAAATTATTAAATAAATTTGGAATAAAACCTCTAACAGGCAATATTACCCTTAATTCAGGTGAACAGTTTCATATGACAAAGAAGGAAATAAAATCTAAATGTAGATGGTCGCTTTGGGAAAATAAGAATTTTCAAGGGAAAATTACGAATATTGAATTCAATTAAGTGCTTTCCGAGCTTCTGAAATTTGATTATTATACCCTTCGGCAGCTATTGAATAATTCTTGGCATAGATTATTCCACGGGATACGTTAAACATAATTTTTTTATCAAAATATTTGAGTAATGTATCAACTTTACCCCCTTGGGTCCCAAGTCCAGGAGCAAGTACAATTCCTGAATTGAAAACCTCTGAAATTGAAGAAATTATATCCTTCGTTACATGATTCGTTGTACCTATTACAATCCCAGTTTTATGAGTATTTGCAATTTTTGCCCATTCTAAGTACGGACTATTCAACATCCACTTTGCTTGTGGATTACTCATCATGATAAGTGCTATTATACCTATACCAATTTCTTTTGAGGCAACACACATTTCTTCAAAATTTCCAGGATAGGGGGAAATGGTAATCAAATCAAACCCCTCCTTTTTAGAGTATTTGAGAGCTTCAACACTACTGGATCCAATATCAGACAACTTATGATCTATAATTGCAATACAATTATATTTCTTAATATAACGAGTTAATTCTTGCATCTCTTTAAGATTATATCCTAACCAAAACTGTCTATTGGGTTTGTAAGCAACTGCATATTCAGCAGTTTCTTCTATGACCTGTTTGGCAAGATCTAATTTATTGCCTTCACGAAAATCCAGACCTACACACAATTGAGATTCATTTTCATCAATTTTATTGAATATTGTATTTGGGTCCATTTGTTGATTTTAAACAGTAAAGAATTTAATCTTTACAAAGAGATTTTAATTTATACTCATTTTATTAGCGAATATAGGGAAAAGCTGAGTGATTTAAATGCAAGATAAACAAACTAAAGAATTATTTGACAAATTGATTTCTATCGACGCACTAAGATTTGGAGATTTTACTTTGGCTAGTGGGGCAAATTCTAAATTCTATATTGATTTGAGGTATCTACCCTCATTTCCTGATTTGTATCAAGAATTGATTACCGCACTGTATGATAAAATCAAACACATACTTTCATTTGAAATAATAATTGGAATTCCACTTGCCGGCATTTCTTTTGCTACTTCACTAAGTTGGATAAGTCAAAAGCCTCTTCACCTTCTTAGGAAAACATCCAAATCTCATGGTTTGCAAAAATTAATTGAAGGTCCATCAATTAAAGGTAAACAAGTTTTATTGGTTGATGATCTTATATCAAGTGGCCATAGTAAAGAATATGCAATAGATGCAATAAGAGATCAAGGTGGCAAAGTTTCAAATTTATTGGTGTTAATTGATAGAAGAGAAGATAAACAATCACATTGGGAAAAAATTTGGAATGTAAAAATTAATTCTCTTTACACAGTTACTTCAGATCTTCTAGAAGATTATTACAAAAAATATATAGAATCAAATTAAAACTATTCTAATAGTATTTCTGATTTTTTTCCAATGAGACCCTTCCCAATAAATCTGATTACAATTCAAACATTTGAAGAATTGATCATAATGTTCAAGAGACTTTTTAGGGATTATTTCAACAGTTTTATCTATAATAATTTTTAAGTTTCCATTACAAATGGAGCATCTAGCATTGTGAATTTCGGGTATATCTATCTGGACATTTTGAGTTACTAGTGAAATCAATTGTTCTTGAATTATCTTTCCATTTACTAAGATATGAGCTACTTCATTTAATTTTGCTTGTTTCGCAGTATTTAGACTTTTGGTAAATAAAAACAATTTCTTTTCTTTTGCTAGGGTTATTATCAAACTTGAAGTTAAATCAGGATCGTAATGGCAATAATAGCCCATGATTCTCATCCATCTTGCAAGTTTTCCTAATGGCCCATCTATCAACAATTTGTTTTCTATACTTACTGTAAACGTCTTCTTAATATTCGGAATAGCCATAATAAGCGCATCATAGATTGCAGTAATCTATTGAAAAATAACATTAGCTCTTCTTTAGTTTTCGTAGAGAAAAAACACTGATTGTGATTTAGAGTAATAAAATCTAGTGAAAATTATAATTTAATACCTATAGGCTGAACCAAAATTAATTTTATAGCTGATATTGGTTACTCAATTGTAAATGGCTGATTCAGAAAAAAAGACGATTATAAGTTTGTTTGCACATCCAGATGATGAATTAGGTGCGATAGGAACCCTAGCTAATCATGTAGAAAGAGGGGATCGGGTGATAATGGCGTGGACAACTTGTGGAGAATTGACTACCCTTTTTCCCGATCTGTCTATTGAAGATGTAAAAAAAGAAAGAATTCGTCATGGTGATGAAATTCGAAAAATAGTTGGGGCAGAAAAAATTCTTTTTCTTGATCTTGGTGATGGTTATATCGAAAATACAAGAGAACAGAGAATTGCGGTGGCAAGAATGTATGCTAAAGAAAAACCTGATCTTGTAATCTCTTGGGGATTAAATAATAATCATAGTGACCATAGAAATACAGGATATCTAGCGGTTGAAGCTGTAAAATTTGCAAGAATTAACAGAATTATGCAAACAGATGATCCTCATCGTAAAAACGTCATTCTCCTCCAATATTATGAAAAGGAAAGTCATAATCCAGTAAAATACATAGATGTAACTGATAATATTGAAAAAGCAAAAGCAGCAGCAAATTTTTATGCTGAAATTTATGATTGGAAAAATATTGATGATTGGGTCGTAAACCGTCGTCGATATTTAGGTATGGAATCATTTACCAAATACGCTGAAAAATTCAATATGCGATTTAACATGAATAAACCAAGTAAATTTGTAATTTGAAATTCATTCTAAGATAGATTTACACAAATTTCTTTCTTTTAAAAAATATATAGATATGTCAAAAATATATACTTTTTGATTTAGGAGTATTCTCCTTAATTCCGTCATATTTGGTATAATTTTTTGGCCTTAAAATTAATAATGAAATAACACATAATAGTATATATTCATATAAATCTATATGTGGTAGTATAAAATAATATCTGAAATATATATATTAGGCAATAATTATATATATTGGAAAGTACATATATTACTTAGGATAATTACAATATGTCCTAGAGGAATGACTATGTCTACATATATCATCGGATTAATTGGAATAAAAATTTGGACAACAATTTTCATGTTTTCTTTCTTTTTTGGTCTAATATTTTTTGCATTTGTATTGCTAGGGGCCTTTGGTCACGATAGTGATACTGAAGGAGAATTAGATGGTGATGCGTCTTTTGATTTAGATGCAGATACTGATATGAATCTTGATATTCATGCAGACTTAGATACAGATTTAGATTTACATGCTGATATTGATGCTGATATGCATTTAGATGTTCATGCAGATCTTGATACAGATTTGGATATGCATGCTGATATAGACAGTGACTTCCATCTGGAGATGGATACTGATTTTGATCATGATCTTCCATCTAGTTTGGATACTCCGTTTGAATCTCATATTGAATTTGAACACGGCGGAGATGTGGGAATTGCTCAAGATTCACATTATGAGGAAAAATCAAATTACATGATGGGTAACATATCATCATTCATGTTGATTTGGGGTCAAATAGGTTGGTTGAATAGTAATAATCTTAATGATTTAATACTATTATACGCTTTCCTAGGAGGCTTTCTAACTTCCAAATTATTTGCTTGGGTTATTGCTAATTATGCAAAAACGGTGATTGTTCCAATTCAATATATCAACAGAGGAGACGTAGGGACAGTCATCTATGGAATTGCTCCCGAAAAACCAGGTTTGGTTCATGTAACTCGTAAAGATGGAGTTATAAGTCCAATAATTGCCAGAGGTGCTTTTGGTCATGATGTTTTTGACAAAGGTGAGAAAGGTTATGTTTGGACCAAGGAAGGAGAATTGTATACTATCAATAGATCAAAAAATGATATATCAATTAGTGATATATAGAGGTTAGTTAAAATGTCTAATGAATTAAAATTAAAAATTAAGGGAATGACCTGTGGAAGCTGTTCGAATTCCATTACCGCACGTGTTTCAAAGTTTGAATTTACCGACCATGTTAATGTCGATTGGGAGGCTGGTTCTGGTACTATGGAAATCATGAAGGATTTTGAAGAAAATAAGGCTAAAGTTGTACAAATCATTGGTCAAATGGGATATGAAGTGGAAGAAGCATAGTTTTACAAGTGAAATCGACTTATGGTGTTATCTCAAATTTGATCCTTGGGTTTCACACACCACAAAGAATTTACAAAATATTTATTATCGTCATAAAAAAATCCTTCAACTCTAAAACCAGTTATATTGGCTAGGTTAACTATATCATCTTTTGAATATTTGTAACTGTGTTCCATAAAAATTGGTTCCCATTTCTTAAAATGAAATGCACGATCAATTTTTGTTATATTAACAACTTGATCTTCTAGACTAATTAGGTAACTTTCCATTGCACCAGTATTGACATTATAAGGTTCGTAATGTTTAAATTTAGAGAGATCAAAATCCCCACCTAATTCTCGATTAATTCTGCTAAGAACATTCAGATTGAATTTACTTGTAATCCCATTAGAATCATTATAAGCAGCAATCATCATATCTATATCCTTTCTCAAATCAAAACCCATGAAAACAAAATCTCCGATTTTTAATGATCTCCATAAGGAAAAAATGAAATCTACAGCATCATCAAAATCAAAATTACCTATATTTGACCCAAGAAATAAAACAATATTGTGCACGTCTGGTTCTCTATTACCTTTTAAATATTCCAATGCATCAAAATAATCAGCAACCAAACCTTCTGCTTTCAGATTGGGGAAATCAGCATTGAGTGAATCAATAAGTTCTATCATTGCGCCTTCTGAAATATCAACTGGCGTATACCGTAAATCGATATTTTTTTCCAGCATTGCTTGAAGAAAGATTTTCGTCTTGTATCCATTACCAGCACCTAGTTCGATTAAATTTACTTTCTTTTTTGAAAATAATTCTGCTAATTGCTCTTTTGAATTTTCTAATGAATTATATTCTGCTCTAACCAAATAGTATTCATCAAGGTCCATGATTTCTTCATAAATGCGACTTCCAATAGCATCATACATGTATTTACTTTTCAATATTTTTTGGGTTCGCATAAATCCTAAAAATACATCCTTTGCAAATCTTGCCAACGCAGTCTCCTTATCTTCTTGTTGTAATTTGATGTATTTTGCAACCATTATATCACGACTAATAATTAGATATATCCGAGTATTATGTGCCAAATATTGCTGGTATTAAAAAATATCATTTCGGAAATTGAATTTATGGACAATGAGAAGATATATCAGTAGTAATTTGAGATGAATTAGAATCTGTAATTGTGTAAATGATGATTTATTCAGCCAATCTAATACCTGTGAATTGCCATTGTTTATCACTTTGGAAGAAATTACGGTAACTGCTTCTAATGTGATCAATTGGTGTGACACATGAACCTCCCTTCAATACCCATTGAGCATTCATAAATTTACCATTATATTCAGATACCCCTTCAGCTAGAACTGAGAAACCGGGGTATGGTATATAAGCAGATCCAGTCCATTCCCAAACGTCACCATACATTTGTAATAATTTATCCCCTTCATTTGCTTTTTCTAAATCCACCGCTTTTGGATGTAGATAGCCAGTCTCAAAGAAGTTACCTTCAGATGGGGTGAGATTATATTGAAGAGATGCATTTTCCCATTCTGCTTCAATAGGTAATCTTTTACCAACAAATTTAGCATAGGCATCGGCCTCATAATATGAAACATGTGTAACTGGTTCATTGAGATTCAATTTTTTCATGCCTGCAAGTGTGAATGTGTACCACTCATCGTTTATCTTGTGCCAATGCAATGGCGACTGCCACTCATCTCTTCGAATAATATCCCAACCATCGGACAACCAAAATTTGAAATCCTGGTATACTCCTGCTTCAATCATTTTGAGGAATTCTCCATTGGTAACTAATCTATTTGCTAATTTATAATCAGTGAGATATACTTTGTTCACAGGCATCTCATTATCAAAAGCAAAACCCCCCGACTTATTACCTATCTGACTAATTCCACCATTAAAGGAAATAAAGGTCATATCAGGAACGGGTTCATCATCTTTTTCAGAAAGAGTAGGGGTTTTTTTGTATATAGGAAACAAAGGATTTGAACCAAAATTATGTTTGATATCGGTCATCATTAATTCCTGATGTTGTTGCTCGTGATTACCACCAAGAATTGTAAAGGTTTGCAATGTTGTATTATCCTCTATACTTTCTAGTAAATTTAACATGGAATCATCAATATATTTTCTGAATTCATATACAGCAGAAACCGTTGGACGGGATAAAGTTCCCCTTCGTGGTCTTGGGAAGAACTGTCCCACATCATTGTAGTATGAATTGAAAATAAAATTATACATTTCATTCAAGGGTTTGTATGAAGAATCAAAATCTTTCAGAATAAAAGTTTCATAGAACCAAGAGACATGCGCCAGATGCCATTTAGCAGGACTAGCATCCGTCACAGCTTGGATCACATAATCCTCAGTTTCTAGAGGTTCTGCAAGAAATTCAGTTCTCTTTCTAATTCGCTTGTAGTAATCAATAAATTCAGATTTTGAATTGGGATTAGCGATATCAATTTCTTCCAACATAAATAATCAAGCTCAATTACTCAATGAGATATTAAAACTCGTCGATTTGTATGAATTCGTTTTGATGGGTAGATTCTATTCGGAAATAATTATCAATTTTGCGTATAGTTTTATGTGATTTCACAAAATATGATAATATAAAGGTTGACAATGCAAAATTATTGAAGTGAAACTAGATTGTATATAGAATGTATACTAGATAACGCAGATACGTAACGAATTGCATATCAATTCTAATTATTAACAAGATATTGATACAGAATAAAGATGATTTATGTAGTCGATTCGAAGTATTCACAAAATAATTTAATTATTTGGGGACAGAACAGCTTCTTAAACGATATAGTTCACCTGATTTAGGATGACAAACATGTAAAATTCTCTATTAATGTGATCCACGATTCATTTAATTGACCATATTTATATAATTATTATATTTCAGATGGATTTAATAATTGTGAATTGTTTATTTTGTAGATTTAACGACTAACTTTTACACCTTTCCAGAAGGCGACATAATCTTTGATCTTCTTGGCTTTATCACTTGGTTCTGGATAATACCAAGCAGCATCACCATTGGTTTGCCCATTTGCCTCCAAATCATAATAGGAGGCTTCTCCCTTCCAATAACAGGTCGAAAGGGTGTGACTCTTTTTGAAATATTTACTATTTATTGTATGTGGTGGAAAGTATACATTGCCTTCAACAATCTCGTAATCGTCTGTTTCTGCAATTACGTGTCCATTCCATTCAGCTTTTGCCATAATAATTGGGTAGAAGGATTTTATATATAGCTTAGCGAATAAAAATCTGATCTACAATTAATCTAATTGTTCTTTCAATCGGTTATGATTTAGTCTCATGCATTGATCCATAACCACATCTATACCATTAGTTAGAGCCAATTGAGCGGCTTCCTCATTTATGATCCCTTCTTGCATCCAAACAATTTTGGGTTTGGGTTTCAACATAATAACTTCTTTTACGATATCCAAAGTTGCTTCACTCTGTCTAAAGACAAGGACGACGTCTATGGTTTCTGGTATTTCAAGTAGGTTAGAGAATGACTTCAGATTCAAAACTTCACTATATTTGGGATTCACCGGAATGATGGTGTAACCATGCTTTATAAGATATTTTGATATCGAGTTTGAGGGTTGGGTTTCAATCTGAGAAATTCCAACGACTGCAATTTTTTCGGATGTTTTTAATATTTTCAATAATTTATCATCAGAAGGCCTCAATATGAAATCAGAGGGGGAA
>MDVR01000147.1 GCA_001940725.1 Candidatus Heimdallarchaeota archaeon LC_2
GTTTCATACTTCTCTACTATACTTTGTTCTACCTTGACTATATTGGCTAGAGGAGCTAATATGACAAAATCAAATACCACCAACAGGTTGGTTTTACTGATAGTTCAGGCATTAATTTTCAACATTTGAGAGAAATTTGAGATATACGTTTATTTTCATTACTACTTCATAATATGGATTTCGTTTTCGGAAATGAATATAATGGTGGTATAGTGACCACAAATCAACTTTCTCATTTTTAACCAGGTTACTTTTTACGAAAATAAAATTGATGATTTGTTCAACAATTAGATAATTAAATTAATATTATTACTATATAATCAATTTAAGAAATCTTTAATCGCAAGCAAGATAGTTGTACAAAATTCTGAAAACTAATCACACATTAGGGTATAAATTAACATAAAAAACAAAAAATCATCAATGGGCAAAAAAATACGCTGTTGTAATGATAATTTTTACACATTATCAATTTACTGATTATTAATTCACAAACTAGATGGGTGTACAATTTATTGAAGACAATTCGCACATCGCATTATAATTTCGTAAAAAAATACAAAAAATTAAATTTCGGACAAAAAAGTGAACATTTGTATCAATAATCATATTTCGAATGTACGCGTTGTACTAATCCATTATTATTTTCTTTCAAAAGCTCAAAAATACATATTAAATTCTACAATTATACATTTTTTTAATGTAAAAATAGATTAATGATGAATAAAATTAGTCTTGTAAAATAAGTATTGAAAAATCATACAAAAGATAGACAAAATAGCATAATTCTTTTTAATAATGAAACGAATACTTATTCGAGAAACAAATGAGCACAATAGACTCAACTTCTTTGGACACTAATTCAATGTGTAACAAATGTGGAAAATTAATGCCATCATATGCAAAATTCTGCTATGAATGTGGATTACAAGTAACTAGTAAATCCTTTGGTTTTGAAAATATGGACATCACTGCTCCAAAAAGCACAGTAGGTAAATTATTTGATTTTATCTCCATTGCTGCAATGGCTACTTTTGGAGTAATTCTGGCTGCAACAGTCGGTTTCATACTTCTCTACTATACTTTGTTCTACCTTGACTATATTGGCTAGAGGAGCTAATATGACAAAATCAAATACCACCAACAGGTTGGTTTTACTGATAGTTCAGGCATTCCTAATTACATTGTTATTCACTACCCCTACTGCAGCCAATGATGTAGTATTGATTGCACCAACCTATCCAGATTTAGATTTCAGTATTTCGGATGACAAAATTTCTGATTCTTGGGATGAAATTACAACTTTTGCTAATTTAACCGAGTTTGGATTGGGGGGTTTCGCTAAATTTGCCCATAATGAGACACACATCTATCTATTATTGGGTACGACGACTAAATCTTGGATAGCAATCGAATTTGACGCTTCAGCAGATGAATGTATGGAAACCAATCATGACACCTGGATTTTTTACATTAATCCAACCGAAAAAACCTTACGCTCAGTAGATGCAACATTTAAGGGTCTAGCTGCCCCTGAAATTGATGATCAAAATGATTTATTTGGTGAGGTTATTTTTAATGATGATTTGATATACATTGAAGCACTGAGGGCCTTTAACACAGAAGATCAAACCAGCCCAGATATCATATTTTCAAATGGGTCTTCTACCTTTCTAACTTTTGCTTCAGAAGAAAATCATGAAACAACACGTCAGCCATATTTCTTTAATGTCCAGTTTACAGATATTGGATCAATTGTTGAAATTGAGTCTCCAGATGTTATAAATTGGCAAGAAATCAAGGAATATGTCTTATTTGGTGCAATGATATTCGCAGTATTCTTTGCCTTAACTCATTACATTGTACGTCAAAAACTAAGACCCCTTGAACATGGATCACGATTGATCGATAGTAATATTGTAACCTCCCCAAAATTTAAGGAAAGATGGAATACATTGATTCATGGAATCAAGACTTTTGAGGTCGATGCAGATTCAAGTACAAGGCAAAACTCATCTGATTCAGAAGGAGGAGAAAATTAATGGTTCAAGTATTAGAAACACCCCAGCACCAAATTATTAAACAAGAGAAAAAATTCGTTATAGCATATCGATATACCACACCACATAGAATCCAACATTTAGTAAATTTAATATGTATGAATTTATTATTTATTACCGGATTAGAGATTTCTTTATCTAAATATCCATTTGGTGGATATAAATTTACTCAGAACTTACATCTTTATCTTGGTTTTTTCATCGTTTATTGGAGTATTTATGTTTATTTTGTGATTATTGCCTTTGAAAAGAAACTCAAAGAACTCATTCCAACACCACGAGATTTATTGGATCTGTTTATCATTTTAATGTGTGCTCTAAAAATTCTTCCAGACTCAAAATACCCACATTATGATTTCTATGACCCAATAAAAAAGAAATATGTCATGAAATATCACCCAACTCAGAAATTACTGGCATTTGGAAATATTGTGATGTTAATCTTCATTTCAATAACCGGGTTTGCTCTTTATGAACAAGTTTCTCCAGACACTATTGGAATTATTGGGACTTTATCCATGAATATGGTAACTCCATTTATTGATTTTGTGGGTATAACGTTAAGATTTCTACACTTCGCTATATTTGTATATTTCTTAATGGGCACAACAATTCATGTGTATTTCACAATGTTACCCGAAAACCGAGGAAGACTCCATGGCATGATGATCGGTGGAGAAAAAATATATATCGAATAAAATTACTAAATATTAAAATTAGAAATTACTAAATATTTAATAAAATCTAACAATTCATAATCCTAGATCTTCTATTGCGCTAAGTATTTCTTCAGCATGAATATCTGTTTTAACTTTCTTGAAAATTTTTCTAACTTTGTAATCTTTATCTACAATAAACGTATAACGAAATGTTCCCATAGATGTTTTCCCGTATATTTTTTTCTCACCATAACTACCTATTGATTCAAGAAAGCTACTATCTATGTCACATAGAAGATCGTATTGTAAGTTATACTTTTCAGCAAATTTTTTGTTTTTTGCAGGTTTATCATTACTAATTCCAAATGCCTTGAATCCCTTATCCAATATCTCTTGGTAGTGATCTCTAACTGAACAAACCTCTTTTGTACAGCCCGGTGTTGATGCTCTGGGATAAGCAAACAGAATGAAAGGAGTACCTTTCAATTCAGAAGATTTGATAATTTTCTCATCTTGATTTAATAATTCAAATTCTTTGAATGTATCATTGACTTGCATAATCATTGTTTAATCAGTCATTATACAATTGTTTGGCTAAGGATAAAGATAGGTTTGAAAAGAAGATTAATAGAATATTCAAATTACGAATATTCTTTGATTCTTTTCAATTTACAATATTTATTCATAAAAAATTCCCATTTAGAATAGTTTAATATTATACCAATTAGATTGCAAATATGGAAACTGTAAATGAAAAATTGAAACATGAAAAACAGGTAGATGGGACCAATACCGATTTTTCTAAACGTTTAGATGATTTAATAAATTTACAAAAGGCATTCTATAAATCTGGCCAAACAAGAAGCTTTGAGTTCAGAAAAACTCAACTTAAAAAATTAAGAAAGCTTATTTTGGATAATGAAAAACAGATTAATAATGCTATAAAGTCTGATTTGCGGAGATCCGAATATGTTGTTACTTTCACAACAGGGGGTGTTATTACAGAAATAGATTATTCTCTGGAGCGGGTACTTCAACTAAAACCTCCATTTATTTCCAGACGATTAAAAACCTGGATGAAACCCAAAAAAGTGAGAAGTCCAATATTTATGTTTGGTAATAAATCTTACACAGAACAAGTTCCTAAAGGAGTTACCTTAATTATGGGACCTTGGAATTATCCATTTTTATTAGTAATAGCTCCTTTAGTTGGTGCAATTGCTGGTGGGAACACTGCAATTTTGAAACCATCTGAATATGCTCCAAATACTTCAAAAGTTATTGCGGAACTAATTAATAATAACTTTGAGGAATCTTATATTCATGTCACAGAGGGTGGAGTTGAAGTATCAAAGGCGCTTGTTG
The DNA here is from genome assembly GCA_001940725.1 of Candidatus Heimdallarchaeota archaeon LC_2. The sequence continues at coordinate 4,085 of MDVR01000147.1, forward strand.
CAAGAAAAGAATGGAATCACATATTTTTTACTGGAGGAACCGAAATAGGACGTTCTGTTTATCAAGTTGCAGCTAAAAATTTAATTCCGGTTACTCTTGAACTTGGAGGAAAATCACCTACAATTGTTGATAAAGATGTTCATTTAAAATTAGCTGCTAAGCGTATCATTGCTATGAAATTCATTAACAACGGACAAACTTGCATGGCTCCTGATTATTTATTGGTGCATAAAGAAATAAAAGACGATTTGGTATCAGAAATGAAGGTTCAACTTTCTAATTTCTTTGGAGAAGATGCCTCGAAGAGCGCTGATTATGCTAGAGTTATCAACGAAAGACATTATGGTAGCCTTGAGAAATTGATCCAAGGCAATGATAATGACGAAATTGTAATTGGTGGTAATACAAATCCTGATGATTTATACATAGAACCCACATTAGTTGATAATGTAACATATGAATCAAAACTCATGGAAGATGAAATTTTTGGTCCAATTTTGCCGATCATTACATATGACTCACTTGAAGAGGCCATAGATTATATTGAAAGTCGGCCACGGCCTTTAGCATTGTATATTTATACAAAGAATAAGGATGTAAAAAATCAAATTTTACAAAATACCAATTTTGGAGGGGGAATGATTAACGATTCAGTGGTGTATTATCTCCATCCTGGCCTTCCATTTGGTGGAATAGGTGATTCGGGATTTGGTGCTTACGGTGGTAAATATACTTTTAATGAATTTACACATAGAAGAGCGATGGTTGAAACAGGTGGCATATTAGATAGAACTTCTGAAAAATTAAAAATCAAGTTTTTCAAATACCCTCCATTCACTAAAACAAAAATCAGATTGCTTAAATTTGCACACAGAAAATTATCTCGTTATAGAATATAACATTGTCAGTTAAAAATTTGGATTATCTTTTATGTTCTGATTAATTCTATAATTGACTTTAAATTTCCTCTTGTTTTATCTATAAATAGTGGCTCGTAGGTTTTATCAAGAAATTCATTTCAAAATGAATGAGCTGATGCTTTATTATAATTTTCCAATAATTTCGGAAGAAGTTCAAGAGACTTCAAAATGTCATCATATTGAAAAATTAAGATGTTCAAGGGCACATGAATTATCTCCTCAACAATGTATTGAAGAGAGAAAATGTGAACTTTATCACAATCAAGAGAAATTATTTTTTGAAGTAGGAATAGATGTATATTCGCTACAAGAGTTGGATAATAAATTAAGGAACAGAAAGTAAGAATTCTACTTTTGTGCATTAACCATTCTTAAAATTGTATTGGAGAATTTCTGAACAATAATGTATTAGATAATTTAATATAAAGTGAGTATATAGAACTTTTAGCTGATTTATGGATAATCTCATTTCTCGGATATTAACAGCAGGAAGACAATCCGAAGAAGAAACCTTTGAAAATCACATTCGTCAATGGTTTCCAATTGCATTGGCAATTGGTATTGTTGTTGGGGCTGTTATGTCTATATTTCATATGATTATCATCCTTTTTTCACGAATTTTATTAGAGATCAATCCCTTAGTTATTATGACAATTGCAGCTTTTGTAATATTATTATTAAACAGAATTGAATTTGAGGATCCCAAACAAAATGGTATTTCATACGTTTTAACTAAAAAACATAGTGAGGAAACTATTCCAATTGAAGTTGGTGGGAAAAAATTTGTGAGTTCAAGTCTTGTATTGGGCTCAGGGATGCCTGTTGGTCGAGAAGGTCCTGCATTAATTATCGGAAGTTCTATTGCTTCGAAAATTGTTGAATTAGCTAAAGTTCCAGAAGCTTATCGTCATCAAGCCATAACTCTGGGCAGTGCAGCATCGACGGGAGCATTATTTCAAGCACCATTCGGTTCTGCAGTATTCTCAGCGGAGGTACCTTACAAAGAAGATTCAGATCATTCGATGTTAATGGCTGCATTCTTATCCAGTGTTGTAGCTGCTGTAACTGCAGCTACGATTGTTAAATTCGTGAATGGATTGAATTTTTTAGATTTTAGTTTTCATTTTATCAGTAGATCAAATGCTTTTCTTCAACCCAATTTTCAAAATGCATTTTTCGCCTTATTACTCGGGGTGATAACTGGACTAATTGGTAGATTATTTATTGAGATTTATTATATTTATATTGACAAAATGTCGGAACGCTTTTCTGTGCAGAAACAAATGATATATGGTTACATTTTCTTCTTCATGAGCATCGCTCTGGGTGGATTATTTATATCTGATTTTTATGTCTTGAGGGGTATAACTCCATTTGAGGAAATTGATAATCTCATTGACAGCTCACAGACAAATCAAACTTTAATTATCATGATTTTTATTCAGATCCTTGCAACAACTGCATTATTGGGTGCTGGTTATCCCGGGGGGATTTTCGCCCCAAGCTTATTTATTGGTGCATTGACAGGTTTATTTTTTTCCACAATTTTACAATTTAATGATCCAAATGAAATTGCAGCTTGGGCAATAATTGGGATGAGTGGGGCACATGCTGCGACAACTAAAACACCTGTTGCTTCTGTTCTTTTAATTCTTGAGATAACAGGCTTACCGAATCTCATAATTCCAATATTGCTAGTCAACATCTCTTCATATATTTTTTCAGGGCATAGGTCTCTCTATAAAGGACAGATCCGTGGTAGAGATGCAATCATTCTTAGACATCTTAAAGAATATGATCAACATGAGGGATACACTGTTGGGGACGTGATGACAAGGTTAGAAGATACAATGTATTTAACAAAAGAAACGACACTTACAGAATCGATGAAAATATTTGATGAAAGCAGTAAAAGAGATTTTCCCGTAATTCAATCAACGGATGACCTGACCGTCATTGGTATGGTATTTGAAGAAGAACTTCTAATAATTAAAGAAGAAGGGCTGGATTATATTGTTGAGGATTTTATGGAAACTAAAATTCCTAATATATCGATGAGCCTAACTGGCAGAGATGCACTAACATTATTACTAGATGCTGATATTGAGAGAGCTCCAGTTGTAGATTCAAATAAAAAGTTAATTGGGATAGTCTCAATAGGAGACATTGTCAGAGGACATCAAACTCTAATTGAAATTCAAAAAATTACTAAACAATGACACTTATCTTTTTTTCTTTTTGTATAATTTACCCTTCTCAACAGTTTCCATATCCTTCATAACAATCCGATATTTATCAGCTGCGTGATCAAACATTGCCTGACCAGTTGCAATGCCTATGGGATTATCCAAATTCTCCAAGAATTGAAAGAATCTTGTTGGATTCACTCTAAGCTTATTTCGTGACATAAATACTAATTTTCCCACATGTTTGTAAAGGAATTTTGGATACCTTGCACTAAAATCTTCATTATTTACAATTCTATAGGTATTGGGTATCAGATTATTGAATTTTCGTGCAAATGATAGATTACCCGTTCTTATAGATCCGAAATTATACATAATTAAATCCAATTCAGGATAGGCCAATTTCAAATCAAACACACAATAAGTTGCCATCGCACCTCCAAGGCTATGGCCAGTAGTGTATATTTTTGAAATTTTGGTTTCTTTATTAGCTTTTTTTACTTCCTTGAAAATTTTCTTTTTTACTGTTAAATAAGCATTTAATGTACTTTTATGTACTTTAGTTGGAAATAATTTTGAAGTATTATTTTCTTTTGGATATTTTTCTTTAAATGGAACTACTTCTGTAAACAAATCATGAATACTTGAAGTACCTCTAAATGCAATATAGACATTATCTTTCTCCTTACCCCTAAGCAGAATTAACTGTGTATCCGTTTTTTTATCAGTGATATAAGCAATTTTAGTCAGTCCCTCGAATTCCTCACCTAATTCATCAGATCCCCTGTAGGCTTCCAATGACATATTTAACAATAATACAGCTAAATCATAATCGAATTCTGGATCATTCATAATTTTAGCACAAATTCCTCAATTTTAATATTTATCGGATAGCATTTCAGTGAATTATTATATTCATCTTCAACCTACATACTAAATCTTTAATATTAATTATGAGCATATTCTTTTAGCAAAATTACTAATTAGTGGGTTCACTTACCCTTTCCAATCACTTAATAATAGTGATCAAAGAGGTCAATTAGTAGGCAAGCTACTAAATAACCAAAAACTCCGGGGAAGATAAAACTGGAATACAACACAACGGGCAAGATGGATCATTTAGAGAATTTAATCCGAGAATTACTTGAACAAATAGGTGAAAACCCTGAAAGAGAAGGGCTGTTAAAAACACCTCATAGAGTCGCAAAAATGTATGCTGAATTATTAGAAGGATACACCAAAAATATATCAGAAATAGTCAATGGTGCACTTTATGAAATAGATATTACTGATGGTGAAATGATTATAATTGATAATATTGCTTATGATTCTATGTGTGAGCATCATATGTTACCATTCTCTGGAAAAGCTCATGTTGCCTATATTCCCAATAATAAAATAATAGGACTAAGTAAAATTCCCCGAATAGTTGATGTATTCTCAAGAAGACTTCAAGTTCAAGAAAGGATGACCAACCAAATTGCAGATTGTATTAATGATATTTTAAATCCACATGGGGTATTTGTCGTCATGGCTGGTAATCATTCGTGTAGTTCCCTTCGTGGTGTGAAAAAACATGGAGTCAATATGAAAACTATTGCTAGTAGAGGGAAATTTGTTACGGATAAACAGCTAAGAAACGAATTCTTCCAATTATTAACTTCAAATTTTTGAGTTTAAATCGATGTGAATTAAATTGGATCTTCAAGGAAAATGGGCACTCGTTACAGGTGCAGCACATCGAGTTGGAAAAAATATTGCACTTAATTTGAGTCAACATGGTTGTAATATTTATTTGCACTATGGAAGATCAATAGATGCAGCTGAAGAAACTGCCCAAGAACTCAGGAATAATGGATCCAAAGTAGAGTTAATCCAAGCAAATTTATCAGATCCAAATGAGATAGATTCATTATTTTCTAACATCCTATCGTCACAAAATCAATTAGACATCTGTGTAAACAGTGCAGCTTCGTTTATTAAAAAACCAGTCACTGATTTTTCAGTTGAAGATTGGGATAAAGTACAACATACAAATCTGAGAGCACCGTTTCTAGTTTCTCAAAAATCCGCTAAAATTATGATGCATAATAATGGAAATACAAAGGGAAATATTATTTTTATTAGTGATCTAAGTGGTGTTTTTCCATGGCAAGGATTCTCAGTTCATGGCGTTAGCAAGGCTGGAATTATACATTTAACTGAATCACTAGCTTATGAATTAGCCCCTAATATTAGAGTAAATGGAGTAATTCCCGGATTAATTCTTCCCCCTCCAAACATTGATGAGAAGAGATGGGAAAATATGATCAACAATATTCCTCTAAAAAGAAGTGGAAATCCAGATTTCGTTAGTGATGCAATCTTATTTCTTCTAAAAAATGATTTTCTCACTGGTAACTTAATTTATGTTGATGGTGGAGAACATTTAGTTGGAAGTATTAATCACCAGGGATAGAAGCATGCTAAATAAAGACACTATTTTTATTAAAAATCTGAAAGTTAGAGGTATCATTGGAATTAATGATTGGGAAAGAAAGGAGAAACAGGATATTCTAATTAATGTCTCGTTAGTTCTTAATCTAGAGAAAGCGGGTAAATCAGATAACATTGATGACACTGTGAATTATCGGACCCTTACCAAAGAAATTATTGATCTTGTAGAAATTTCGCAGTTCTTTCTTGTGGAAAAGTTAATCTCCACTATCTTAGATTTATGCTTGAAACAAGACATTGTTGAAAAGGCAAAGGTAAGAGTGGAAAAACCTATGGCTTTGCGATTTGCAGAATCTGTGGGTGTTGAAATTGAAAGATCTAAACTATAAATCGTCTGAAAAATTATTCATTACAATAGGAAGTAACATTAATCCTGAAGACAATATTAATTTAGCAATTGCACAACTAGAACAATCCTTTGGAGAAATCCAGTTATCGAGGTTGTATAGATCCCAAGCTGTTTTTGGTCCACAATCCTCAGAACCTCAAGATGATTACATTAATGGTGCAATATTAACCAAATCTAATTTATCTTCTTTCTCCATTAAGTTTAATATTTTGAGAAAAATTGAAACCAGACTAGGAAGGGTACGAACGGCTGATAAATTTGCTTCACGGACTATCGATCTTGATATTGCATTTTATGGGTCCATAATAATTGATGAATCAAATATTCGTATTCCTGATCCCGAAATTATTAAACGCGGTTATTTAATCTCTCCATTATGTGATCTCGATCCTGAATACTATCATCCGGAGGAAAACATCTCTCTGCTGGAAATAAAAAATAAAGTTGATGTTTCAAATCTTGAAATCTTCAACTTTAATTGATTGTATTTCTTATAAGATCCTCACAAAAAATATACTTTGAATAGCTCTTTGATAATATTTTACCTTTTTAGTAAATTTAATTAATAAGAAACTATTTATTCCCTAAAAATAAAATGAGATTTGAAATATGTTTTCAGTAAGAGTATTTCCTCACATTCCAAAAGATATTATTGCAGATGATACTGTTCAATTTATTGGAGATGTCTATGTTGGTAGCTCTTCTGAATTTGGTAAAAATTGTATTGTTGATGGTAGCAAATTTAGAATATCAATTAACTCGAATTGTAAAATAGGTGACGAAACTAATATCGTTGCGAAAAAAGAGAGAATTGATATTGGTTCAAATGTTATTATTGGTAAAAATTGTATAATTGGAGTCTCTATTCCTAAGAATACAATAATTCAGGATAATCAAACCATAGTAAAGTCGTACAATTAGTCTGAGTCAAATAATATATCATAAATATTTAGTAAAAATTCGGACTGTATACAAATTTTAGATGTAGGATATTAATTATGGACCAATACAAAATCCAAGAAGTAAAAGCTGCAACTTTAATCTTAGAAAGATCGAATGGTGATGTGTTGCTATGTGAAAGAAGTAAGAATTTAAGCTTCTTTCCAGGATATTATGTTTTTCCTGGTGGTAAAATTGACGATCAACTAAGTGATGATTGGATTGGAACCGAACCTCAAGTAATACAAACAATAATTCGAGAAATATATGAAGAAGTAGGAATCATTGGTTCAAGTAGTAGAATTGTTCCTTCTGCGGATCGCAGTGCGGCAGACTTCAAAGAATTAAAATCTCATTCAAAAATTGAAAGCTATGATAAGGAAATTGTCTTTATCGGTCGTAAAATAACACCTCCATTTAGAAAAAGAGTATTTGACACCGCATATTACATTTGTAGCAAAGATTTCATCGATAATCAAGACCCAGAACCTGATGGTTATGAAATTGTATCAGTTACTTGGATTCAACCTAAACTTGCAGTTGAACAATGGGAAAATGGTGAATTAAGGCTCCCCCCACCCACTTTACATATATTGCGTATCATGGCAAAAAATCGAGAGAATTTGGAAATGATCACATTGGTCGAAACTGAGTTACCAATCGGTTTACAAACTAAAGTGGAATTCACACCTGGAATAACTGCAATCCCAATAACCTCAAATACTATCCCACCGTTCATGAATACAAATTTAGTAGTGGTAGAATCAGATGAAGATTGTTTAATTGTAGACCCTGGTGCAAACAAGATTTCAAAACATCATTTAAGACAATTATTATTATCTTTACCTTCAACTCCCAAAGTTTTCATAACTCACAGTCATAAAGATCATTGGGAAGGACTTGATATTGTTGAGGAGATTTATCCAGATGCAGTTATCTATGGTCATGAAAAAATGTTTACTAGAATTAAAACTTCACTCGAAACTCATCCCGTATTTAATGAAACCATATTTGTAGGGAAACGAAAACTTGATGCAATTTATACTCCTGGACATACAGATGGTCATATGTCTCTATTTGATGAGTTAACTAAAACCATAATTGCTGGCGATCATGTAGTGGGTTGGGGTTCAGCAGTTCTCAGTTCTTCAATCGGAGATATGACAGATTATCTCAATACCTGCAAACAACTAATAGATCTTGCCCCTAAATTAATAATTCCTGCGCATGGGCCACCGAATTTCGATCCAATTAGTTTATTGAAAACTTATATCTCTCATAGATTGGAAAGAGAATCTGCAATTTTATTAGCTATAGAAAATAATCATCACACTTTAGATGAAATCGTAGAGGTTGTTTATCAAGATGTACCCAAAGAAATGTGGGAGTTTGCTAAAGGTAATATTATTTTGCATATTAAGAAATTAGTTAAAGAGAAGCAAACCAATATCAAATTTGCTTTCTTATAATTATTAACTTTTTTAGTTTATTTCAATTTCAGAATTCCCTGAATGGATTGTTAGTTTAATATTCTGACCACTTTTTAGAAATATTGTTGGATCTTCTTCAAATCCATATGCCATGGGAATTCGGGCAACACTGCATCCTGCAACAGTTCCCTGATCACTTTCTCGATTTATTATTGCTATCGGTCCTTTCCCATTTTTCACCAAATTAAGCAGTGTATAAGGTCCGACAGTAGATCCAATCCCTCTCGGAAATACAAATATTTTCCCCTCAATGGAAATTCCATCAAGCTCATGATCTGGTTGAGTTATTTTGCCTGATTTAGTATCTACAAATCCTAACAGGGTGATCGGTTCTTTTGTAACTACAATATCTCCTTCGACAATCTGATCCCCCATGGATCTAATCGCTTTCCCTTTATAGATACTCATTGAAACATTACCTCCACACATTTTCTTAATGGTAGGACATAAGTTGGTAGACCATTCAAGCTCGGAGCTGAAATATAATGTTGAGCCTTAATAGAATTGGTTAATACAGATTTGAATTTTGTTTTATTATATGGCATTACTTCCGGACAAGTGTCAACAATAAACTTTACTCCAGCATCAAATAAAATGTCGAGATAGCCTGCTGATTTTGCAATTGCTTTAAGTGCATTAGATGAAAATAGCCAGAATTCTTTTCCTTCTTTTAGTGATCTCCCTTTTACTAAATCGGAGACTGCTTTAATTTCTTCCAAATTTGCGTTGGGGCATCCAATTACGGTTATTGCTGATTCTTCTTGGGGTTTTAGTTCGTCAAGAGTTTCATTAATCATATTATCATTGATTGATATAGAATCTTCCAAACTACTTTCTCCTATCAGCTCTTGCTCAGGTGTTACTCCTTCTATATGAAATAATTGTGTTCCGAAAGATGCCAATGCCGCTCCAAGTGCCTTAATTTCCTGTGGACGTGGGTTAGTTATATTTCGAAAAACAGGTATTGCACCATAAGTGAATGAATGCTTTTTAAATGCTTTACCTACAATTTCTCCAAGAATTGAATAATCAGTATATTCCTGAAGGTTTGCATCCACTATTACCTCGACATTTGGTTTCCTTTCTTCAGTTAAGTGAAATCCATAGTAAGGTGTTTTACCAACAATAGCTGCAGATAAAACTGTTAGAGAGTCTTCTTTATTTGTTCTTGCTCCAAAAAAGGAATTCGCGAAGGCTACTGCTGAACTTTCTGCCCATGCTACATGTTGTCCTTTGTGAAGCAAATGACCGTAATCATATGGTGTGCAACTACAAGTTGTGGAAACATCAAGATCTTGAAATAGTTGTAGAATGCGAAATTGAGCAGTTGCAAAGGCCAAATCAATATACATCGACTCCCAGTTTTGTCTATCCATTCCACATGGATTTAACGTTGAAGGAACTGAAACCTTGGCTCCCTTATTTACGAATAGCTCAAGTTGATCAATTAATCCATCCCCTCCAGTAAGATAAGAGACACCTGATATATGTGCTGAAGCGACAGAGATTAATTTTTCCGCATTAAAAAATTCTCCAACATCAACTAATAAGGAGGTAGACGCTTGAAGAGCTTCTCCATTTTCACCTGATAACGATTTTTCTTCCTCTGGAGTAAGATACACAATTGATAAAAGTTGATTGAAGTTATTTATTTATTGAAAGTCTCTAATGATTTTAGATTGTATAATATTACTTTCTATTATTTGTTATATTCTGAATATACCAGTCATAGCTGAGTTCAAGTACTTTTGATCCTGTCAATAAACAATTTTGGAAATATTCAGTACTCGTAATATTAGATTCAAATAACTTCCATCCATTCATATAATAACTTTCATACATATTTGCAATATTATTCAGGTTTTGGTTTTCTAATTCTTGTTTTATTTTTGATCTATTCCATGTCCAAATATTCAATGGATTTGGTAGTAATTGACTTAGAATTCGTACTGGGGTAGGACTAACTTTCCATGTGAGCCGTCTTAAAGAAGACCAATAATCCATTCCAACTTTATCTATCCAACTTTCGGGTAACATATCCAAGTATGGTTTTAATTCTGCAAGATTGTTTATATCTATCTCTTTTATGTTTTCAGAAGCCACATGATCATAACTGGGAAATTCGCCAAATAGCATCTTAATTGAATCTACCAAAGGATGAACGAAATTTACCGCATCTTGAAGTAGATCAATACACATTACTTGAGTTCGAGGAATATGGATAAAGTTGGGATTTTCTTTTTGAAATCTTTTTTCGTATTCTAAGCTTACTTTTAAGCTGGTTTCTCTTGGATTATCACTTGTAAATAATTTTTTTTTATCATGAACGCCGTAATGAATATCAATATCACTAATTATTGGAACATAATCCATTGGATCATCCCATTTTTTATGGCAGAACCCTTGGCATATACATATGCTAAATTATCTCCAAAAAAATTCTCCAATAAACCTAGCCATATTGTAAAAACAGAATTTACCTCATCTTTTAACTGAGATTTAATATTATCAAAATCCATATGTTCAATTTTACGAATCAAATAATCGATCTTAAAGTTTTGGAAGATTTATTTGGCTTCAATATGAAAACTCATTTTTCGTCATTACTTCTGAGGATTGAATAATGTTTATAAACTTCTGAAACCACATATTTAATGATAATTGATGAAGATTAAAAAAAGTATTTTTTTCCTCATTTTAACAATCTTCCTGATATCTTCGAATTCTAATCTAAGAGCGAATAATCAAGTAATTCCGATGCAAAAGATTGGTGAAGATACTGTCGGAGATGAAACATTTGGTTTAGATATTGTATCAGCCTATGCTGCAAGCTTTGATGGACTTTTAATGTTAACTGTAGTTTACTCCACTCCAGGAGAATGGAACTTGTACTCTAATATTACTCTTAGAAATTCTTTTGAGGATTTATATTTTATTCAAGCGGCTTATGGAGAATACGGTAATTTATTGCTTGTCGCAGGTGCAACATCACTAGAGGAAGATTCTAAAAATGCAAATGATGGAGAAGAGATATTTTATACAGAAGAGTGGAGAGTGCATACTAATTATACAGAAATTACATTATTTGTAGATTGGGCGGATATTGGTGGTGAAGGGCCTATTGACTTAGTATTTTGGACTGGAAGACCATTGGATAACCCGGATAAATTACCTGACACAGGTCATTTGAGTTTTGATGGAGTCAAAACAGCAGATACAATTGGCTATCTAGATGACCCTTTTCGAGATTCAACAACAATTGTTGGACCAACCAACAGTGAAACCACAGTAACGATAACTCAAAACATTACTAGTAGTCAGACTGACCTATCAGTTACTCTTCCTTTATCAAATTCATTTATTACAGGTTTTGCTATAGTTTATCTTGGATATCATAGAAAACAGAAGTAAACCAGATCCATAATTTCACTCTCTTGATAATAATCATAATCAAACCCAGTTATTAAGATAATAGTCAATACATAGAATTGTCACATTAAACGTGTTACAAATATTAAGATACAATTCATAAACAACTTTTTACTTGTTGCCTTACAATAGATATTATATGAAGAATTCAATTTTTTGATATTATATAATGGTCGAAAACGATAAAGACAGTTGGATTGGAATTGAGAAATCATTATTCAAGGATTCAGTTCTAATTGATGCTAAAGCTTCTTATGTTAAAAAACCAAAGAAATATGGAAAACAAGATATTGACAAATGTATAATCTGTAAAATTATCTTAAAAGATGAAAATATACCAAGATATGAGATATACCGAAATGATTTAGCAATTGTTTTTTTGAATATATATCCTTATCAAGTGGGTCACGTGCTTATTAGTCCCATTAGGCACGTTATGGGGTATGAAGAATTCACTCCGGAGGAAATTGAAGCTACAAGTGTTCTAGTTCAAAGATGTATAACTATGATAAAATATTTCGGAAAAACTGAAAGTTTCAATATTGGCTGGAATCAAGGATTAATATCAGGAGGATCTATTCAACACAATCATATACATGTAGTACCTAGGTATCCAAATGAATTAAATTTCTTTGAGATTATAGCCCAAACAAAACCCATGATACAATCATTAAATGACACTCACGAATATTTATTACAGTATGGTGAATTTCTAGCTGGAAATAAGACTATTGAAGAATTGAACACTAAACCTGCATGGTAGATTTTTCAAATATTAAAAATATTTTAAATATTGATGATCAATTAAAACCAAGTTAGGTAGTAATCTTGAAAGTACTCTAAGCTTTGTCTTAAACTTGTCTGACATTGGATTACCTTCAATATACAATTCCTCCAAATTTTTTAAACTAGCAATGAATGAATACGGTAACTCATCAAGGTTGTTATTTCTAATATCTAACACCCTTAAATTCTGTAAATTCTTTAGAGATTTGGGGAGTTCTGTTAGATCATTATCGTGGATATATAATCTTTCTAATTGTTCCAAATCTCCAATCCACTCTGGAATTTCACCAGCTTGATTGTCTCCATATTGAAGTGATTGTAGATTGAATAAATCAGTAATTCTTTCTGGAAGTTCTTTGATTTTATTGTGAGAAATTCGCAAGGATTGTAATCTAGATAGATCACCGATGCTTTCTGGAAGTTCTTTAATTTTATTATTTCCAATACTCAAATCTACTAGGCCACTCATTTTACCTATTTCCTTAGGTATCGAGGGTATCTGATTATTCTGTAACTCAAGTGTTCTGAGATACTCACAGTTTACAAAGCTATCTGGCATGTTAGTTATATGATTTCTACCAAGAAAACAGATTTCCATATATTTGAGATTACCAATGTCTTCAGGTATTTTGGGAATTACGTTCGTACCAAAATTTACCATACCCAATTCAGTTGCATCACATAATTCATCAGGGATATACTTGAGCATTTTTCCTTCAGGAGCTAATCTCCGATTAACCGAAATTTGAATTAATCGTCCATTCTCTTCAGCAATTCCAAATCCCCAGAAATATCTACTCCAAACCGAATCTATTAGGGATTCTTCAATACTTTCCTCCACTTTTTGAATCAGAATTTGCTCAGCTATTGGAAGTTTATCATATCTTGGAGCTCGCAACTTATTTCTAATTTCTCTTCGAGGTTATAATATCTTTTCATAAGGTAAAAAAAAAAAATTGTTAAATTTTTCCACCGAACTAATATCTTTCTGAATTGGATATTCCAAACGTGTCCAGGCTCTAAAAGGTTTTTTTATCCCTCAAAAGGAATGATGTTTTCGAAAGAAAAAGATATTTTAGAGGATTTTTTGAAAATAATCCTTGTAATTTGTTTTTGTCATTAATTTTTTTTTATGCTTCTATACAAGCTCCAGTACCTGTATTTTCACCATACATTCCGCCAGATCCATCTTTCAATTGAGATTTCACTTGAGCCTGTGTACCATCCATGATCTAACCGTTATTTATTTTCTAATTTAAATAATGATTTTTCACGTTCTGCAACCCTATATCTGATGTCACCATCACTTTCACTTTTTTAGCTTTAGCCAAATTAGCTTCTGTTGAAATAGGTTCTGTTCCATTGGAACGGTGCGTCCTTCTGCTTCTATCCCTACAGGGGTCATCAAAGGCAGTATTTCCGTGATCTTTAACCACTGGCAGACCATTTTCAGTCCGTGGACTGAGTACCAGCGTTCCTGTTGCTTTGATTTTTCATACTAAAAACAAAAACAGGGTAGGACAGTCATTATGACGTTTCGGTACTTTTCCAACTTTTCCGGTCTCCTTTCATTGCTCGAAAGAAGTGACAGGTGGATGCTTACCTAGTCCTCTTACACCTTTAGTTCCAAAGGTAGTAAGTTCAATTTGTACAATCATTGGATTGTATTAGTTATGAATTGTCAGTTAGGTATTTAAAGGACTGAAGATCAGAATATCTATAAGTAATGGTTTGTATTTACAAATAATAACATGTTGGTATTCTTCCTGACAAGATAACTTGTCATAATATTATATGAACACTATAAGTACTAAAGATTCATTTATACTCCATTATTAAAACATATGAAATTTCTAGAAACAAAGTAAATGAATTATTAGGTAAGAATTTGTTTCTGATCATCAAAGGCCTCATTTATATTAAATACTGAATTACATAAATAATGTAATTTTAATGGATTCTAGTCACAATCTCCTTATTGTTGGCTGAAATCAAAATATAAGTGGTAAATTATATCTAAAATGCGGAAAACTATATGCAAAACAACTCAACTTGCATTTTATCGATATGAATAATATTAAATCATCCCAAATCAATAAGCGTAATGGAGAAGGGTTATATGAGCATTAAATTAATAATTGATTGGGTTGGTTAATTGGTTACGTTAGGTAATGTCGAGACTGCATACAATATTACTTTGATAGGTGAACCCGATACAGGAAAGACTTCCATTAAAAATGCATTAATTGGATTGCCATTTATGGAAACGCAAAATTCACTCAAAGCCTCTTTCTCATCATTAAGTATTGAAAAATATAATATTGAATTTCGACTACAGGTTTGTGATGTTGGAAGAAATGAAAGCTTTGAATTGATTCGGAATGAATTCATGTCAAATTCAGATGCTGCCATTATAGTGTTCGATCTAACAAATAAATATAGTTTTCAACAGCTAACAACTTGGATTAAGGAATACTGTCTTGCAACTAAAAAAGATAAAACTCCAATTTTAATTCTCGGTAATAAACTCGACTTAAAGAATGAAAGGAAGATCTCATTGATAGATATTCAAAGTATTCTAAAGTTAATCAGATATAATCCTGAAATCGAAGGACGCATTGTTGGATATGCGGAAACATCTGCTAAGACCGGAGAAAATATTCAGTCGAGTTTTAGAAATCTCACCTCTATCATTGCATCTTAGAGCTCATTTTATTATCAAATCGTTTTTTATGATCGTGTTTTATACTTAATACATAGGCTGTTCCAGGTGCATTATCCTTTTTTAGAAATGTAATAACTGCCTCATTAAGTAAATTAAATGCTTCTTTTCGTTGCTTCATTTCAAAGAATTTTAAGGCTAGAGATATTTTAATATAGGCTGAAACCATTTCATCTCCCATTTTATCAAATGCGTTTACAGCCGCGAAGCCATGATTTTTTGATTGACTAATATCATTTGTAGCTTGTGCAATATCACTTAAGTTCAAGAAACAAAATGCTCTTAATCTATGATACTGTTCATTTCCGTGAATTAATTCAAGTGTTTTATTGTAAAGTTGTCTTGAATGATTAAATGCTAAGGTATTATGTGCTTCTACAGCCAAGTTGAACCAATACTCAGGTTCTTTTTCAAGATGAATTGGATTTCGAGTATAATTATAGCTTCTTCTCAATCCTTTAAAGAATTTTGGCCCATGGGGTCCTGTGTTCCCCCCAAATCCTAGTATATGTCTTCCTAATCCCCAGTAACCTGGAAAATTCACCCATGAATCTTGCTTCTTCTCTAAATCATCCAAAATTATTAATTTATATTTTCCTCTAATTTTTAAAGTTTGGTCAACTAACAAATCTGTTGCAATTAAAGGAATAATTGCATTATCAGTATTTTTTGGTAATTGATTAAAAATTGTTGTAGTTCCTATTTTGTTCAAAGTTTTTTCAAAATTAGATCTAGGTGTAATTGACATCTTAAAAAAATGTTTTTCAATTTTCTTTTTAGCCTCGGTAGGTGGGAAAGATGCGTGTCCTCCACGTGATACGAGGATACCTACACGTGAATCGTATAACATATTTGACTGACGCAATTCTTCCCAGGAAACCATTGGATCTGGATTGTCTTCATCGTAAGCATGTTGTTGAAACAATACATCTGTTGGATTCCATTTATTTCGGGAAGAAGATATTTCATCCTGATTTTCTTCAAAAAATATCCGTATCATTTCCCAATCTGCATCGTGAGTATATCCCTTCCTAATTCTATAATGAACATCATTTCCTAAATAGAAGAAATAATATGATATGGTTAGATATTTATCATTCTTGTAGAAATGACTATATACGGTGAATTTTGGTTCTGTCTTTTCTCTTAACAACTTTGATTGATGATTCAAAACAATTTTACGATTATTTTTTAGATTTTTTCCAAAATTTATTTTCTTTTGTTTTGATTTTATTGCTAATACCATATCAAGATCATTAAAATCTAAATTCGAAATATCTAAATTATCAGAAGTGCAACTTTGGGTATTTGCATCCTTTATCTCACATGCTATATCAAGATAACATTGAACATCAATGGGTCTGAATTTTTCTTTTTTGTGAAAAAAAAGTAAGGGAGAGTATTGATTCAATAAATCTTTGAATCTATCAATTTCACTAATATTTTCCATTATTGAATCTCCAATTTGACTTAATAAATCCTAGATCCATAAGATCTTAATCCTAAAATAAGATAAAATAAGTGAGTGTTTCTATATTGTATTCGGGGTTAATTTTCAATAAAATTATTCAAGAGGGAGAATTCCAGTAAAAAGCTTTAACGATGTTAAAAGAGAGTGGAGTAGGATAACTAACCATAGTTGCTTATAGTTAATGTGAACTAATGCCAGTAAATATCCAACAGCAACTGTTGATATTATGAATAAAATTACATTTACTGAAAACCCGTATAAAACTAAAGCACCTAAATGCCATATACCGAACAATCCTGCATTTAATTTAACAGCAGCTGATTGATTCAAAATCCTTTGGCTAAGACCTAGCAATATTCCTCTAAATAGTACCTCTTCGAAAATTGGTGCCATTATCTGGGAATCAAAAGAAAATTTAATCTGAGTAAATTTACTAGTAAAACTTAATAATAAATCAGTTTCACGGTTTAATATTACTAAGAAACTCACAATAAAAGCGCTAAAAACAAAACGGATCCACATATGTCTATTTACTTTAATTAGATCCCAAAAATCTATAGAATATGTGTTAAGCACAATTTTTGGTGCCCAAAACGTGGTGAATAAACTAAATGTGATTACATTTAATATAATGGCAATATCATTATTATTGAAAACAAATAAAAACAATTCATAACTTAATTGAAGACTAGCATAAATCCCCATGCTAAGTAAAGTTGGGAGTAGAACGAAATGTTTGAATCTTTCAATGAATAAATGATCACTCAATTCAGCTTGATTTAAGGGATTATTATTTGATGTTCTTAGCTCTCTAGAACCATTTGTGGTAAAATAATTCTTCAATAATATAATATGGATTATCAGTTCTATAAACCTGTTGGTATTAAAACTAGGTGAATTATCGGCGGTTTTCCTACCTTCCTAATATACTAAAAACTCAAGTCGATTTATCCATTTTTGATATATATGTAATCTTTTTTAATCCACTAATTCCGCTATCGCTTGTCCAAATAATTCACTTCCTTGACCTGCCTCTCCAGATTTTACTTTGAATAGTATAATAAATGAAATCACAATGAAAATAATTGAAAATGGAAACAACGCTTTGATTTCAAAGCCCATGGATGATTCTCATGACCGATCGATCCAGTTAATGTCTTTGCTTATTAGTTCATTAATTAACCAGTCACTAGATGATAATGATCTTTGCATCGATTTATATTCTCAATTAAACCTCAAATTACAGTTTTTCATAAAATTATTATGAAGATCGCGAATCTCCAGATATGAAGACTTACAGTAGAATTGATCAGTTCAAGCTAAAAGATAGATTTATTCAGAGTATCATGCCGGAATTTATCAAAAATATACCCCAGAAAGTTAAAAACTGGTGTAATGCCGTACCGATGGAAATATGCTTACTGCTGCTCATGATGACAACCATCACTGCCACAAGTATCCAACAGGCAACACTGCTGCTCAGTGATGCTATTTTGGCAGATAGTAATCGAGCACTTCAACGATTCGCAAAGAAATATATTCCTGAGATACCCCATCCAAATCGTGTTAGACATACTCTCAAATTATGGACACCTCATCAAATCAATACAAAGTATCGAGACATTAATTTTAAACTGATCAGACAGATGAAAAAAGGAAAATTGTTTAAACAGACTCATGGTAAGAAGAAAGGTATAGCTGTGGCTTTTGATCTCACCGAGAAAGGATATTATGGCAGTAAGAATCAGTTTACCTCATTTACAAAAGGAAGAAGTCCAGCTAAACTGTGTCACAGCTATCTCACCATTCAGATGGTCTGTCCAGGAATGAGATTTATCCTTGATCAGGAACCAGTTTATACTGATGGTAAGAGCTTGGATGTGTTGATGGCAAAATTACTGAAGAGAGTCAAAGCAAAGACTGGTTTAAAGATAGCCACCATCTACTTGGATCGTGGTTTCTATCAAACAGATATTCTCAAATATCTGAGATATAGGTTCAGTGGAAATGTGCTTATGCCAGTCATTCGTACTTCCAGAGTGAAAACAGCAATTAAGGAATGGCATGAACAACATGGATATACGGCTGGAGAAATGGAATTAGTAATTGGATCTAAGAAAAAGGCTCAACAATACATTCTGATCTTTGCTCCACTATCAGAAGAATATCGTGCAAAGTGGAGAAAGAAGAAAAAAGCAAATCCAGAAGAAATTCACAATGACTTTCTCTACTTCTGTCTGTTGAAATCACCAGATCAATTGTTGAAAGATGAATATAGCTACCAAGAAATTTTTACTATACTAAGTGAGGAATATCGTCGAAGATGGGGAATTGAAACTGGCTATCGAGTGTACAAAGATATCTGGGGAAAAACTAGCTCTCAATCATACAGTCTGAGATATTGGTTGATGTGGAATGCAGTGATGGTGTACAATCTGTGGATACTGGAGAATCTTGAATTAATTGAGAATGGGGATAAATTAATTGATAATTATAGTTGTTGTGAAACCCCTTCTTTAGAAGAAATTGAGGAAGGGAAAAAATTACGAAAAAGTAGAAAGTATCCTGGTTGGAGTCGGGTAACAGATGAGTTTCCAGCTCGCAAATGGACCCCTATTCCTATAGAACCATTACGTGAATTATGTGACTCCTTCAAGAAAATAATTGTTGCCATGATGAAAGATTGGATCCTAACTGGTTGTGATCCGCCTTCTGAAAGAAAAGAAAAAAGCACCAGTAGTTGAATAACAACTTCAAAACCTCATTCAACACTGGTTTACAAACAAATCCTAGCGGATAGTGTGTAATTTTGATTTTCAATTTGAATTATTAATGAGTTTTTTTAACAAAATTGAGTTTAGCACAAAGAATTTTGATGAATGAAGCAGTTTTAATTAGGCATTTGCTAGAAAGAATAGTTGTTCACTAGAGACACTTACTGGATCGATCG
>MDVR01000148.1 GCA_001940725.1 Candidatus Heimdallarchaeota archaeon LC_2
CCAATTCTGTGATTTTATTTGGTAACTCCTTTTCATCTTCCTGTGGTCCACCTAATACAATGATCCTCCTAGCATCACTAATTAAACCCATCAAATTCTCTAGATTTGAAATATTATATTCAGATTTCTGAAGTATTTTTGATACAAAAGGTAAATTTCCTTTTTTTCCTTTAAATAAATCATCCTCTGTTAACAATTTTTTCAAACCATCAATCAAATTTTGATTTTTAGGCTCTAATGGCTTTGAGAATGAAAAATTTATATGTACTGGACCATTTTGATATTTTTTTGTAGAAGAGCTAATTATTTTGCAGGCTGTGTTTCTAAGATAATCCGTGTACTCCCTTATTTTTGATTTGTTATATTCTGAAATATTGGGTTCTAAAATATCCTCAAAACATCGGACCTTATTACCATACAACTCAATTTGGTCTATAATTTGATTTACACCTGTATTTCTTAATTTCAGGGGTCTATCTGCCGTGATTATGATGAGTGGGATATTAGTTTTATCTGATTCAATAATGGCTGGAAAGTAATTAGCAGTTGCCGTTCCTGATGTACATAAGAGTACCACAGGTAGTTTGGATCCTTTAGCAATTCCCATAGCGAAAAATGCAGCACTTCTTTCATCTACAATTATGTGAATGTTAAATTCACCATGATGATAAAATGCGAGTGCTAATGGAGTTGATCGAGACCCTGGGGAAATACATACATCCGTAATTCCAGCTCTTGCTAGTTCATCGATAAAAATTAAAGATCTAATAAAATTGAATGATCCTTGATCATTGAGGATTAACATTTCCCACTCCTAATGCCTTCATCATAGGTTCGAATTTAACACCTATTTCCTTCCATTCTGCATCTGCATCAGAATCTGAAACTATTCCAGCACCTGCATACAAAACAACTTTTAGATCTTTTACAAGTGCTGACCGTATTGCAACTACAAACTTACCGCTATCTTCACATGTAATCCATCCCACTGGGCTAGCATACCAACCTCGATCCATGTTTTCCAATATTATTATATTGTGCAATGCTTGTTCTGATGGAACGCCACCTACTGCTGCTGTAGGATGTAATATTTGAATTAACTCCGGTAGTGATTTATCACAATCAGCATTGATTTCTGCTTTTAGATGTTGGATATTTTTCAATTTAACAACATATGGTTCATTGGTCTTTATCTTTTGGAGACCTGCATCTGTTAGTTTCTTGATAATTTGTTCAACAACAAATTTATGTTCTTTTCGATCTTTTTTACTTAACAGTAAATCATTCTCCAATTTCAGATCTTCATCATAACCAATGCCTCGAGGTCTTGATCCCGCAATCGCGTCAGATATTAATTTCCCGTTTGATTTATGAACAAGTAATTCAGGAGTCGCTGATATAAAAATATTTGATTCTTCAATTTCAAGAGCAAAAATGTAAGCCTCAGAATAATTCTTAAGCAAATAATCTAGGCAATTTCCAATGTTAATTGATTTCGAAAGTTGAAGTATCTTCGAATTCGCAAGAACAAGCTTTTCCAATGAAGAATTCTCAATTAATATTTTAATTTTGGATATATTCTCTTTCCACTGATCAAATGATTGGGTCGAGTTTTGGTTATTGACGAGAATATGAGATAATTCAATATTATTATTGCCTAATTTTACAAAGTGAGATGTAATTTTAACCAGTAATCTGTCAAATTCTTCTTTTACAGAACTTGACCTAATTAGATCTAACTTTAAATTCAATGTAATAAAAATTTCATTATCAATTGTTGAGATAATAATTTTAGGTAAAAAGAAATATGTGTTTGGAAATTTTTGCCATTCATCTGATGATTTTGCTTCTGCATCTAACTGATTGAAAGCAATCCCTCCAAGTATTTTAATCATTTCGTGATTTTCAATATTCGATAAAATAGATTTTTGGATTGAAGATATAAAATTATCTAATTTATTGTATTCAAACTCAGAGGATGCATATTCCCCAACTGACCCAAATCCAATAATCTTCCCATCTTCAGGATGAGACCAGTACATTCTAGGAAAGATCTTGATATTTGAAAACGTCTTATTGAAGCAAACATCATTAACAAATTTTTCAAATTTAGTTGTATATGAGATAATTTCAATACTCTCTTTTTGTAATTTATATTCCTTAATTTTTGAACAAAAATCATCAAGAGATTGCAACTACAATTTTACTTAAGTCAAAGAATGATTAAGTTTGTTATTTGTATTATAGTATGCAATCAATTCTTATTAGAATTAATTATATTTTAAGACCTAGTTGGCAATAAATTGCGAGTTATTTCATAGTCAATATTATTTCGAATGGTTTGAAACAAGTCTAAGGCATCCTGTAAGTATTTATTTGCCTTTTCAACATCTCGAATACTCAAATAATGAATTCCTAAAAATCGATAACTTTTTGCAATAAATTGATAATTTCCAACTTCTTTCCAAAGCTTGAGTGACTTTTCATGATATTCTTGAGCTTGATTGTATTTTTGCTTTACATCATATAATCTAGCAAGGCTGTTATAAGAAGAGGCAATTCCTGGTTTTGTACCCAATTCAATTCTAATTTTTTGAGCATCTTGAAAATATTTTTCACTGTAATCCAAATGACCCATTGATAAATATGCGTTTCCCATATTATTAAGAGAGTAACTTACAGGACTTAATTCTCCAACTTGTTCTCGATATTCAAGACCAGTTGAAAATTCAGTTAATGAAATATCAAGATTATTATTTTTCCAAAGAATCAAACCGTGAATATTGTGTAATGTTCCTAAAGCAATTTTATAATCAATGCTCTCATCGTGTTTATTGAAATAATCAGATGCTTGGTTGATATAATTTAGCGCCCCTTCGAAATTATAAACTCTCCATAATCCATATGCTAAGGCACTGATGGCATTTATCACCGCAATGTTGTCAAATGTCATGATTGCTTGATTTAAAGCTCCTCTAGCAATTGTAATTGCTTCTTCAAAATGCCCGTTTAATTCTTTAATCCTACTTTTACAAACGATATATTTTAAATCGTCAGGGTCTGACTCCATGCTTTCTAAAGCTTTATCATAAAATCCATGAGATATGAAATCATGAACTTCCTTTAGAGTCATTAGATTAACACGATATGTGTAATTTTAAAAAATTAACTAAGGGTTAGCACATTTTTTCTGTATATTCAAATAATAATATTCAAGTAAAGCAATAACTGATTAAAATTGTGGCTGCATCAGACCCAAAATACGTAAAAATGGTACGTGAAGATTTTCATATATTATCAAAATCATACGATTTGATTAATAATTTTATGAGTTTGGGGGTTGATAGACAATTTAGATATATAGCTATAAAAAATCTTTATCCAGAAAGTGAAATTCAAGCAAATTTAGTAACATGGCTTGATCTGGGTACTGGCACTGGCCACCTAGCAAATGAATTACATAAACAAAAGCAAAGCGTATTTGTTGTTGGTCTAGATATTTCTGATTCAATGATTCGTTATTCAAAAGAAAGAGAAATTTATAAAGATGGTTGTATGAACTTCGTTCTTGCTGATGTAGCAAAAACACCCTTTAGGAAACGTAGTTTTTCAGGAGCATTTTCGGGTTTCGTTGGAAGACATTTTAAAGACTACCCAATGACGTTATCTGAACATTACCGAATTATCCAATCTTCAGGTCGTTTAATGATGCTAGAAATGGGACGGAGAGCAACACCAATATCGTTTCTTGTAGATCTATATGTGGGGAAAATAATGAGTACATTTGGTAAATTAGCTGCTTTTGTTATTACAAAGGGCAACGCACCATTTCGTTTATTAGAGAATACTTACAATACTTTTCATTCTCCAGACGAACTTGTTGAATATTTTGATGGTGCAGGATTTGTGACAAGATATAAATTGGTCTTGATGGGTAGTATAGTTGTGATTCTTGCCCATCATCCCTAAAGAAGGTGTAAATTGTGGAACCTTGGGTACATCAGCAAATAAAAAATGCTTCAGTAATGAATTTACATACTATAAGTCATGATGATGAAATATTTAGTGTGCCTTGTTTAATCCACTATGAGAAAGGAATTTTATTTCTTCATCCACTAAGAAACTATGATCATTGCTATAATAATATTGAGAATAATGATAAAGGAAGCATCTCCATTGAAGTCTCATTAGGTGAACAAATTTCATCTATTTTGCTCAAAGGAAAATTGCAAATATTACATTCTTCTGAGAAATGGACTACACTTAAACTATATTGGACATCAGTGTACTCATTTTTAGGACCGTATTTTGACCTTCAAGAACGCTATGTGCTTCCTAGTATGAATCAACGATTGCTATCATTTAAGCCCGACCAAATTTGGGCCTGGGAAAATATAGATTCGAAACCTATCAAATATGAATTGGAGATAATTTAGAATGAAGTATACTAATTTCTCTAAAGGAAACCTTCTGATTATTGACATCGAGGGTTTTCCAATTAATTTACCGGTTCAATTATTATTTAACGCAGGTGAAATTAGATTTAAACCTCCTAAGGGTGTAAATCTGGATCAAACTAGAATTTGTAAACTCCAGATAAGAAAAGAAAATCATGAATTATTGTTATTTCGAACTATAACACTCGAGGGAGAAATAAAGAGAATAAAAAATTCGGAGCAATTTCAATTCATCGTTGAAAATGAAGATGAAGAAGTCATAGATAGTCAAAATAATTTAATATCTCAACTGATTTCTACATTACCAGAAGGTAAACAACCAATTAAAGAATTTAATAGAAGCATATTAAATGAGATATTAAATCAAAAAAATCAGGGTTTACTTGTAATTTCAATTGCAAATAATACACATGTTCATCGTGTTTCTTGCACCCCCAATTCGACTAATATCAATTTTGAAATCGAGACTGGAACTAAATTAAGTTCAATTTTGCAATATGCAACAGAGGGTACATTAGTATTTGATCAAAAAGAATCTTCGTTTAGTGAAATATCAATTAATGGAGTTATTACGCTTACAAAACGGATAAATAAAAAAGAAGTTTACAATTTCGTCCCACGATCAATGACATATGGTAATCAGACAAATATGGAAAGTATGCAAATTACAAGCTTCACCAAATATTCATATCCAACTCTACTTAGAAGTCTATCAGTTAAAACTAAGTATTGGTATAATTTGCTTAGATTGCCATTATTATTATTTTCACTAATCCCATTATTTGTTGGTTCAGTATTGGCAGATCCGCATTCAAGAAATTTTGAAATTAATTTACTAATTCTTGAGATAATAACGCTTATTTTCTTTCAGAGTGCTGCAAATTTACTAAATGATTATTTTGATCACAAGAGTGATTCAGATGATTACGCCGTCATACACACAAAGTTGAATGCTGGTTCTCGTTTCTTACAATTAGGACTAATAAATCAAGATCAAGTTAAGAATTATAGTCTTCTCTCACTTATTCTTGGGGGTTTTATAGGATTGTACATCAATTCTCTCATCGGTGGTATTGATATTCTAATAATTGGAACAATTGGTGCATCAATTATCCTTTTGTATAGCCTACCTCCATTTAAATTATCATACAGGTGGTTTGGTGACATTTTATTCGCATTCACTATTTTTCCATTAATACTAATCGGATCAAGTTTCGTTCAAGTTGAGAATTATAGCAATTTAATAGAAATCATTGTAATTGGGGCAAGTATGGCATCATTCGTGACGGCAATACTTTTCGTAGGAAACATAATGTCTTATGATGCAGAAAAAGCAGCACTAAAAACCACTTTCACTGTAAAATTTGGAAAACAATTAACTCTATCAATTATTGTTTTACTTCTATCAATTCATTATCTTGTTGAGCTATCTGTTTTTGTTTTGAAATCGGAATTTCTCCTGATAATCCCAATACTTGGATCTGCTATTATATCAATATATAGCTTAAATTTAATGCGTGATAATGTTGAGAATATAGCAGTTCTAGAAAAAAGTTATCGGTCCCTTGTTTATGCATTTTTGTTAAATTATATTCCATTAATAATATTGCTTTATTATTAGTCCATTAGCATTCAGCATTTTTTCATTATTATTTTGAATACATGCATTTGCTACTCATATAGGGTTCTATACGCAAAATCATTACAAGTATTTATATTAGTGTCTGCCTCATTATATAAACAAGGGCAAACTATTTGCCCAATTGAATCTATTCGCTCTTATTTAGGGTGTTCATTTATGGCTGCTATCGTTAATTGGGATACAATTTTAGTGTATCCAGAAAATAAGGAAATCGGGTATCCGTTGCATGTAGAGTATACCTCTCTATCTCCAAACCGAGAGAGCATTATTTTGTTACATGGATATATGGGATCAATTCGTGATTATGAATACATAATTGAATTTCTATCCGATGAATACAACATAATTGCAGTTGATTTAAGAGGACACGGATCGTCAGAACTTCCAAAGGATGATTTTCAAGATCAATGGACCGTCTCTTCTCTGGCTGAAGATATCCGTAAGGTTATTAATTCATTACTACCGGAACAATCTAAGGTAAATATCGTCGCTAGTTCATTATCAACCGCAATCGCATTAGAACTTACCAATAGATGTCCAGATCTAGTGGACAAGTTATTTTTAATTTCACCGACACAAGTATTGGATATACCTAAATGGGGTCACTTATTACTTAACATAGAAAAGATGACACCTAGGACAATTACCAAATTTTTAATTAGTTTAACAACAAGACTTGTACCCGCAATGAAATTAAACACAGTTGAAAGAAATCAATCTAAAGAATTAGCTGAAAGGGTAAGAAATGTCAAATTAAAGTCTCATCAAAAAATCTTGAGAGAAACTGTGAAATCATGGAAAATTGACATTTCATCAATAAATCATCCTGTTATAATTTTAGCAGGAGAAGACGATCAAGTAGTTCCATTTAAAGATTCTTTAGCTTTGAATAATAATCTTCTCAATTCATCAATAGTAGTAATGACAAATACTGGACATAGTATATTGTATCATCATCCTGAGATTGTATTGATGATACTCCATCATTGGCTTAAATCAAGTAATAAATTACTAAATACAGATCATTATAATGTTCAAAACCATAAGTCTGAATATTCACTACCCTCACTGGTGGTTGCTTGATCTAGCGGCTAAAGAATTTTTTTGCGAGTTTGCTGATCTTTTGAGGGTCGTTCGGGACTTTATCTATTGAGTGTTGAATCCACTGAGGTAATAAATTTAAAACTGATGAAGTTCCAAATCTAAAATCTAGTAAAAGAATAAAGGCGCGATCATTTAATCCCCTTACGGGTCTACCTGCTGCCTGAGACGCCCGATTTATAGCTGGTATTTGATATGCAAGTAATCTGCCACTTCCTGGGAATTTACTATCCAAGTATTTAATTTGGGCATCGCTCTTGACTGATGGAGGTGCGTATGGAATACCCACAACGGCAACTGATTGCATTAATTCACCTGGAAAGTCTGCTCCTTCTGACGATCTTCCCCCCAGAACTGAACATAAAATAGCTCCACCCTTTTGTGATAAGGACTTAAATTTTTCAACCAATTTGTCATTTTCTGAAGATGACATACCTTCTTTTGCCACAATAAGAGGTTTGTCAATTTCTCGTTCCAAGCCATGTTCAATGAGTTGTCTAAGAATTGAATAACTTGGTGTGAAAACTCCCATATTTTTTGGAGTTTCAGATGCTAAGGCAGCAATTGCCTTGACGATATTAGTCCACATCATTGGTGATCTTCGATTATACATAGTTGTAAGCTCTTTGACAACAAAGCTTTGAATATTACTTTTATCATAAGGTGATGGAAATAAATTTGCCATAGATTTGAGATTATTTATCCCTGTCAACATTTGATATGCATCCGGATTACCTATTGTTCCTGACATCGAAATAGAGACACTAACATCTCTCAAAACAGGATATATAACTTTGGATGGATCTAGTGAGTTTAAATTTAGAGTAACAAATGTATCTCGGGAATCAGAGAATTTTTGCTTTTTCAAGGAATGAGAATAATCCTTTTTCCCAATACTATCATAAAATTTAAAGAAAAATTCACCGATTCTACCTAATGAACTCCTAGGTTCCTTTCCTTGTTTGGCAAGCCTGAATCTTATAGCTTCACCTAAATCAATCATTTCAGCAAAAAATTCATCATCAAGATCCTCATTACAAGATAATTCTAGCTCTTCAAGTAAAAATGCAGGATCTAATGAATTTTCCTTATGTAAAGGTAATTTTTTATTCTGTCTTGTTAAATACTCAACACACGAATCCATAAATGAAATGAAATCATATCTATCATTTGTTCTTGCCTCTCTAATTGCTGCACTGAATGAAAACGACGAAATATTGTCTGATGCAATATTGTTTACCATTTCAGGTAAATTATGTGCTTCATCAATAATAACGATGATATCTTGTAGATCACAATCAATCTGATCTAGGAAGGAAGGTCTAATACCACTATCAAATAAATACAAGTATGAACACGCAATGACATCGACATCTTGTAATAATTTTCTTGCAGTTTCAGCAGGACATATTTCAGCTGCCTGTGATAAATCAAATATGTATTCAGCAGTTGCTGGTCTCGAGCTTAAATTGGCTAATACTGGAAGTAATTTTGCTTCATCATTCATATTCGTATAATAAACACATTTTTTTGCCGTCTTTAATTGACTACACATTATATGAACTGCATGATTATTTTTCGCATATTTCAATACTAAGGGATTTAGGCAAAATGATTCTCTCCCTCTCATCGCTATACCAGTTACATTTACAGATTTAGAAACTTCCTGAAGTTCTTGGAGTACTCTATCAATCTGCGTATGTGTACGGGCGAGATAAATAATTTTTAACCCATTTCTTTTCGCATACGGAAGTGTTGCCGCTAATGCTGCAATAGTTTTGCCTGCCCCATTTGCCGCTTCAAGTACCATATGAGTTTTAGTCTCCAACTGTTTAACAATGGTATTTATGATACCGACTTGAACTGGTCTTGGCTCGTATGGAAAATACGTCTCCCACGTTTTAACAGGTGAATCTAATATGTCCATTTAAGATAAATGAATAAATATTTTAGACAAAATAAAATAGGTGGTAAATCCCTATATTTTGTTGTAAAACTAATTTATTCTAATTCTATTGTCCTAGCATCAATTAGTTCAGCATTTCCTTTGTTCAAAATAACGAAATGAGGATCAATTTTGGAATAAGGGCCAGCCTTAGAAGAAAATATTGACAACAAACGATCATCAAAAAACCACTTATAGCCTAAAGGGTATGCTTGATGAGCTCTTACAAATAAATCTAAATTATGAAAATCCATAAATTCATCGAACACCTCTTTCCCGAATCGATAACAGTAGGGGCCTCGGAAAGAAGGTCCAAATCTCTGAGTACTGACATGTGGATCGTTCCACAATAATTCACTATAAGGTCCCATGGATGGTTCCTTCTTTTTTAATTCTAATCTCATTAGGTGAAAATAAATTTGATCCTTAGGAACTCCACCATGTGTAATGAAAGCCCAATCATGTAATTTCATGGCTAATGGTAATTCTTGAAATGCTTTTTTAAATAACCCATAGGTTTTGCTACCAAAAAGTGCAGTCACATACCCTCGAAATCCATAAACTTCATTTACACTTGCAATTTCGTGGTTTCCCCTCAAATAAAATACCTCATTAGGATACATCATTTGATAAGTTGCAATAAGCATAACACATTCTACCATTTCTATACCACGATCAATTACATCACCATCAAAAACAACCTTTGAGACCTGTCTTGTATCAAGAAAATGTAATGCTTTTTTTACTTGTTCCAAATCTCCATGTACATCCCCCACAACAAGTATTTTCTCATCAGGGCAGTCCAACAACATTCTTTGAGGTTTCAGATATTTTTGCCAATGATGAACAAATGATATTATCGTATTTTCATTAAATGAAGTTACTACTGAGGGATTTTGAACAATATCATTGAACGTTTCAATTAATTCATGATAAGGTACCGGATCTGTAATATTATTAGTTTGCATTTATGTCCTCCAAATTTGGTTGTTCATCTTCAAGAATCATATGTCCAACGATTTTCATCCCTAGACTTTGAAACATTTTTAGTGAAGCTTCATTATGTTCATAAACCTCACAAATGAGCTTTTCAATTCCCTTGTCTTTAAAGAATTCTATACTATGTTGTAATAATAATAATCCAATTTTTCTACCTCGATATTTAGGTAAAACACCAATTCCAGCAATCGCCCCTACGATCTCTTCTGACCCCATTGGGTCCTTCTCAACAGTTAAATAAACAAAGCCTGCAAAGGTGTGCCATAGGGTTGCAATCAAAGTTCTTTCAGTAGGGAATGTTTGTACATCCTCTAAAGTGACTATTCTTGAGGGATCTGGAGCTGCAATAAAAATTGCATTGTATAGAAACATGAAATTCAAATCATCCTCTGGATGTACGATATTTCGTATTTCGACACTTTTTGCAGAATCTGAATTAGCAATTTTTTCTTCAAATTTTTTAAATTGATCAGTTATTTCTGAATATGGAGATTCTAATCTATAAAATGTATGTACTCCACTTTTTTGAAAGCCTCTTTGAATATCTTCTCTGAGCATTTTTTTTGCTCGAAGTGTTTTGTTTTTCACACGTAATGTCCACGAAGGCTCATCATTGCTTTTGGTAATACACCATAGTTCATTTCATTACTCAATAATATATTGAATTAATAAAGTTTTAAAATTCATTATTAGTTAAATTTCTTATCAGTGTGGAGACTTTTACCCGTAGCTCAATTTAAAATTTTCTAGCTTTAATTATCATTATCACAGGAGTTCTATCATCATTATTATGGAATTGATTCGGAAAATTAGCAATAAGATCCAGGTTTACTTGAGGTTCTGAAATTTCTATCAAAGAGAAACCTATGGAAGTCATGTTATTCAAATAATTAGATAAAGTTCTCCGGATAAGCACAGGGTCAATTTGAATGCCATTTTCAAATATTCTAACTGGACCTTCTTTGAAATAATTATCCATCATCCAAAATTTATCTTCATTTCTACGTGAATCAGCTGGAATTCTAACTGGGAACCCATTTGGTAAGCTAAAAAAAGGATGCGATACAGAAAAAATAAAATCACCCCCTATTTTTAAATTGTGAAATACATTTTCAAAAAAAACTGATAATTTTTCTATAGTCATTATTTTTAGATTACTAACAATTTTATCAAACTTTGATGTTTCTGATTTCTCCTTCAAATCCTCTAAATTGGCTTTAAGATAGGTTATATCCAGATTACCATTTTTGTTCGAGTCGATAGCTGCGGTGATAATTTTTGAAATATCAATGCCAGTAACTATTGCTCCGCTTTTAGCAATAATCCTACACAGTTCTCCTTCTCCACATCCAATTTCTAATATCTTTTCCTCAGGTTTTACAGAAATCATTTTCAACATTTCAGGTAAAACAAAATTTGTTAATAATATTCGATGATTTCTACCAAGAAATTTTGTCCAATCTTTAATTATGTTATAATTCGAAGGATCATCGTTGGTTTGGATCTCAAATGTATTAATAGTCCAAGAAGATAATTGTTGAATTCTTTGGGTTCCAGACATTGTATAAGGCTTGGTCTCAATTTCAACATTATTATTCATAGGGAGCCAAATATTCATGGGTTGATTGGGCCAAAGGTCTCCAATTTGATATGGATGGTTCCCCGAATATTCAGCATAATCAAGTGCAGGATTTCCTGTTCCACAGTTGATACAAGATATTTCAAAATAATAATTATAAATTAGGAAATTTCTATTTTTTATTTTTTCCTTTCCACAGTCAATGCATGTGAATGTTCTGCATTCATGACACCAAGAGATACCATTGAAATGGATATTTAATTCACAGGTAGAACATTCATATTGGTAATGTAAAAAACATCTAGGAGTAATTCCATTTATATTAGTAATTACCTCATTAAGAGGAACGTCTGAATATATTGCATGATATTCTTGACAATAAAAACACGCAGAAGAAGAAGATTCATTGAAATTTTCCAAGATAACCAAATAGGTTGAAGTTACGTTTATTATAAAGATAGGATTAAGATGTTATTTGAATTATTCATTTTATGATTAATTTTAAAATAATTACATAATAATGAATTATCACTATTCAAATCTTAGATGCAATATTTTCTTTTTCAACCAGTTTTTATATGTTCGATAATCTGGAAAAATACTCTCTACCAATTTCCAATACATCTTAGAATGGTTAAGATAAACCAAATGACATAATTCATGAACCACTACATAATCAATAATATATATCGGTGCTTGGATTAATTTCCAATTAAACGTTATCTGACCATTTTCTCTACATGCCCCCCATCTTGACTTATAGGATCGTATTGTTATTCCAAGTGGCTCTACGTTTAGTCTAGCTTTATAAATAGAAACTCTTTCTTTGATAATTTCGTCTGCTGCGTCTTTGTACCATCGAATTATTTTGTTTTTGACCGCTTTGCTATTTAAATTAAAATTATATCCTTCAGGATGGTAAATTTCAAATGATTTTTTTTCAACTTTTATTGATAACCTCTTTCTATCATTGGGGATGTGTTTTATGATATATTCCTCATTTAGGAATAACATTTTTTCTCCTAGAGAAAAATCTCTCCGGATTTTTTTAGGAGTGTTTTTTTCCAAATATTGAAGCTTATTGATTATCCAATTTTGCTTTTTGACTAGAAAATTTTCAATTTTGTGAATTTTCATCTTGTGAGGAGTTCTTACAACGAGTCCTTTTTCAAAATGAATTTGCAAACCTATCGTTTTTCGTCTTTTGGATCTGTGTAGGATATATGAAATCTCATCATTCCCGAGTGTTATTTTTTGAGTAATAGTAATATTTTAGAGAATTAAATTCAATTAAGGTTCATGGTGTTTTATTTTACAATTGTGAATTTCTTTGAGCATATTTGGCACTTGATAGTTTTTTCATGACTTAAGGTTTTAAACTTGTTTTTGTCATTTTAAATTAGAATTAGTGGTTTTATTTGAAGGGAATGAAAGCAATTTATGTTCTGATTGTCGCTTTTAGCTTAGTCACGGTTCCAACTGCTCAAGGATATTCATTGGAAGGAAGTTTTCTAAATATTGACAATGAAGATCTAAACTATTCACTTTTTGATGGAAATGTGTTGTTGATTGATGCAACTGCCAGTTGGTGCACAGCATGTGATACACAACTCCAAAATTTGAACAAAGTATATGATTCGGTTGACTCCAGAGTAACCATAGTTACATTAAGTATCGATAAAAATGATGATATACCAAAAGTGGCAGAATTGAAAACAAGATTTGATTCGCAATGGATCTTTGCTTTGGATTCAGGGCTTGATTTTTTGGATCAGTTCGAAGTTGCTGTATTACCAACACTGTTTCTTTTCAATGAAGATGGTTCAATATTCAAAAAATGGGAAGGTGTAACCACACCTACAATTATATTAGATGCTATAAATGAGCATTTTATCGTCCCATTTGATGCGGCATTCAATACAAATCCGGGTGCTGAGGTTGGTAGTTTATTTGAAGACCTTTTTGCAAATACTTTCTTTAGAATGGTTGGATTAATGTTTATTGTAATTTTTGTGTATCTCAAGATTTCACCATCAAAACCAACAAAATGACAATCACTAAAGCAGTGTGGGTATCACTATAATTATGAAAGAATATCATCGGAGGAATTTAAGTGGTGAGATATAATTGGTAGGTACTGAATTTTTAATATTAAATTTTGGTTTTGGACTTCTCGCAGCTTTCAGTCCATGTTTATTTCCATTATTTCCGGCATATGTAGCATTAGTTACTAAATCTGGACATTCTCAAGTAAAATCATTTTTTTCATCCCTTTCATTAATGCTTGGAGTTTTACTCGTATTCTTAGCGTTAAGCTCCCTCACAAATAATGCGATTCAAGTCTTTTTGACTACTAATTTTGTTACCTTTGCTAAAATACAAGGTGTATTCTTGTTTATTGCAGGGGTATTTTTGATAAGGACTCCAGCTTTTCTATCAAAAATACAAATTCCTGAAAAATTCTATAATCGATTGGGAAATGGAGAGAAGGAGGCTAATCCATATTATACCAGTTTTCTTCTGGGATTATTATTTACAATAATCGCGGCACCATGTGCAGGAGGTTATTTTTTTGCCGTTGTAAGTAACACAGTTGGGTTATCATTTCTAGATCAGTTCCTCCTGGTTCTTATGTTTAGCATTGGTGTAGGTGCCCCATTCATGATTTCAAGTATGCTCCTTCCTCAGTTTGCAACTGATATACAAATGAAAATTGGTGATGCACCACATAAAATATCAGTAGCATTGGGTTTCATGCTAATTGCAGTTAGTATCTGGTTATTTTTCTATTATGAGATATAGACCATTATCCATTTTAAATCCCTTTTAATTCGTTCTAGAAATTGTTAAAAATTAAATTCCAATGACTTTTTTTACTTCTTCAATATAGTCTTGCATGGCAACTTCATTCAGTAAATCGAATTTTGAAGCATCTTTTTCTATCATTCTTTGAATATTCGATATTCGTGAAATAAATAATTCATTTTCATCATTTATTCTAGTTGATAAATTAAATAATCCGTGTTCTTCAGCAATCTTCTGAGCTTTTTCAAGAAGAAGTGTAGCTGATTTCAAATCTCCAGTAGAAAATATAATTTTTGCATCCAGTATCAGTGATTCGACAAGTGTTGTATACGACGGTGCACTTTCTCCAAGCCGTCTTAATTTTTTAACCAAATCAACAAGTTCTTTGAAAACCTGCTCACTGTTCACATTTTTCAATTCTAAAATTAAATATTCACACATATACTTTATTGCAATTCCACTTAATTTGAATTCTATATTTTCATCAATCGCTTGTTGAAAGTAAGCATAAGCCCTCGTGATTTCTCGTAGTCTCCCTTTTTTCATATAATTTATATTTAGAGCCATATGATAATGAATAGAAATTATTTTTTGATCATATTTCTCAGAGATTAATTTCAAATCAGAGAGATATTTGTCCTTTGAGGTTAGCAATTGATCGTCATTTAGACATATTAGAATCATATGAAACACAGAAATAGCTTGATCGATTCTATTATTTATTTGACCAAAGTATTCGAATGCCAATTCAAGATTAGTAAGTGCAAGATTTGTTTTATTCTGAGCGTAATATATTAATCCCAAATTTTTGTATCCGTATGCGTATCCTCGTAACTTCTTTAATTTACCCCAAATTGCAATCGCTTGTTCAATATATTCTAGAGCCAATTCTATATTTCCTAGTGTATAATTTAATGCTGCAAGATTATTTAATGAAACTCCCACCCCATGCTCGTGTTCAATTTGAATGCATTTTTCCATATACATCTTAAAATCATTAACCGCAAGGGACAAACTTCCAGTATTCCAGTGATATAATCCTTGAACATTATAAATCTTTGAAAGTATAATTTCTTGAAAGTTTGAATATTTTGATTTTGTTCTAACTAGATCAATTAGCACATCTTCAGTTTCCTTGATAATTTCTCTCATCAGATCGTAATGACTTAATTTAAAATAGTTATATGATAATTCAGATAATGCAAATAATCTAGGTAAGTGTAATTTCAGGTTCTTACTCTGTACATTAATATCAATCAGTAGAGAAATAGCTTCAAGATTTCTTCCTTCATCCCTTAATATGGCACCAATAAAGGTTTTTAGTAGAAAGATTTCTTCTGAGTTTTCATCATACAAATCAATATTTTCATCTATAATTGATTTGGTCTTTTGGTACTCGCCTTGTTCCATTAGAGATTGAATTTCATCAAGTAAACCAAAAAAATCCATTAAATTTGACTACAAATGTTTTGTTATTAAAGAATTAGAAGAGTAAACAAAGTATTGGTGAAAAGAGAGGTTGAATAAATTACCATAGCCTCTTAAATAAAATAGGCAGAAAAATTCGTTTAATAATATGAGGAGAGATTATACATCATCCACGCTCCGAGGAATAGTATTACTCCTCCAATTATTTTCGAAGCCTTATTTGAGAATCTATGAAAACCGTCAATTGAGTTTGAACTTAATATTGGGGAAAAGATTGCATATAGGAAGAACGGAAGACCTGCACCAAAACTGTATGAAGTTATTAGGAACAATTGCTCAATTATTTGCTTGTTAACCACAGTAGAAATGACTCCCAGAAAATAACCTAAGGCACATGGTGCGGCAATGATTGTGTAAAGTATACCTAAGACGTATGACATGGTTATAAAGTTCTTTTTCTTATCAGAGAATAACCAATTCTCAATACTGCTAGGTATTTTGATATTATAAATTATTGCAGGTGTTTTTATTAGTAGGATTCCTGCCAATATTAATAGAATACCTTGTCCCATTGCAAAATATAGATAATTTGAGATTAGAAATGAAATAATTGTATAGTTCATAATCAAAGTAAAAGCTAGAAGAACCGTAACAATTCCTACAATTAAAGAAAGAGAAGAACCGATTCCAGATTTTTTAGAGGGTTCATTTTTCAATGATAGAGCCACGTAACTCGGAAATAATGGAAATAGACATGGAGATAAGGAAGATAAAACACCGAGAATGAAATTAACAATTAGTAGTTCCCAAAAATCTAATTTTGAAGTGGGAAATAAATTAAGAATCTCTCCTTTTTCATTATATTCATTAATTGATTTAATTATTACTTCCGGATCTGTTAATCCTTCCATTGGGTTAGAAGGGCACCATCTTCATCAAATAAATATAATGTCGGCAAAATTGTTAACTTCATTTTATCCATAAACTTATTTTCATAATCAATTCCAAAAATCCAGGGTGATTCTGTATTTGATTTTAATTCTTCCATTACTGTAATTGAATCAGAAACCGGTGATACGCTTAACGTGAGGATGTTAAGAGTATCATTATGAGTATTATAGACTTTCTTCAGATTCCCAATTTGTTTTTCACAAGGTTCACACCAAGACGCAGTCGAATCAACAATTAATAGCTTTCCTTCAAAAATGTTAAAGGAAGTTTTCGAATTGCTTAAACTCAGAAAGTCTCCTTCCATATGATATGCAGAAACTGAGTTGATATTAGCTAATGATATTATGAAAAAAGATATGCATATGAAAGTTAGAACGTAATTTTTTTTCATTTATCAACCCTGTTTGAAGTTATCAGAAAATACGAAATATGGAAATTGTACTTTACTCACGTATTTTGTCTAAATTGTTTCTTTCAAAATTACTATTAAATTCATAGTTATTATAATATATAATTTTTCAATTTTAAGAATTCTTTTATCTTGTTGATTTGACAAATAATGGTATGGTCAAAGTTTAATTATAAATAACGTACAATTAATTCAACAATTCATAATAGATAGACAGTAGGTTTAAGTTTAAGCTGATTGACTTTTTCAGCCATCTCATCTGAAGTTAATTCACGATTTAAATCAGAATCAGCAACTATCGCCGCTTCCAAAACATTAGTCCCAAATTTCACAAATTAATTGAATTTAATAGTAGATGAAAATCTTTGAGTTTTCCAACATCCAACACACTCTTCGAATTTCAATTCTGCACAGACTTCAAACATTTGGTCCATTATTATTTTTGTATCTTTATCAGTTTTCAATTTTTTGGGAGAAGAAATTGTGGACCTAGCACCATATTTGTACATTTCTGAGATCAAATTTTTCTCATCATCATTCAGCAATACAATTATACAAGCTGTAGAATCGAACCTTAGAATTTGATCAAACATCATTTTTGCATCTTTTTTACAGTGACAATAATTGATCAATACTAAATCTGGGATGTAATCTTTATATTTGGTAAGTCCAGCATCTCCAGGTAAGGCAAAATCAAATTCATTATCATAATCTTCAAAACCTTTTCTTAATTTATTTTGAAAATCTTCATCATTATCAATAAGCAAGACTTTTGGCATGGATGAAAATTTATGTAAGAATTTAATAAGTATGTTTCCAATTTGATAAATTAGTTGTAATTAATTATTTAATTGCTAACATTTAGTAAGTAAAATGACCGATATTTCAAAATAATTAAAAAAGTGTATATCGACCTATTGCAAATCAATTTAAGAGAATTGTATCAGCATAGACAATCCTTGAATTGAATAAATTATTATTTCATACTTTAGCTCTAGCATTATTGTAGTTTTCAGAAAAATGGTGGGTCTGGATTAATTTTCAGTTTATGATTTGATACAATAAAATCTAAGACATAGAATGCACTCCCAATTACCCAACTCAAGCTAACATCAGCGATATTTTTGGGGTAATTTATCTATTGGGGGTTGGATCTTGTAAAGTGTATTAGTTTTAATTAGGTCTATACCATATTTAGTATTCACTAACCATGGAGCTAACCCCTCATCTGAGATTATAATCCTCGGTCAACCAATTTTATCAACTCCCTAAATGATTCCTAAATTAAAAAAAATATCACCATATATTTATTTAGTCTTGTAGTTTCAAATAAACTGCTTTTGTAATTTGAATGTCTTGAACCGCCACTCCAGTTAAATCAGCGATAGTTATCTCTTCGTCAGAATTTCTTTGGAGAGTTTTATTTTCAATCATATTCCCAATTTCAATTAATTTATCCTCGGAAATTATTCCTTTCTTTAACGCGTGATATACCTCTCCACGTTCTTTTGATTGACTGATGCTATCAACAATTACTTTGTCAGCGATTTTGAGAATTTCCGGATCCAGTTCTTGCTTATGAAGGGTATCTGACCCCATAGCAGTGATATGAGTCCCTTTCATAATTTGATCAACTTTGATTAATTCAGTATTGGCTGACGTTGTAGTCACTATTAAATTGCATTTCGATGTCAAATCATCCATATCCGAGGTTATCACAACACTAAACCCTTCATTTTGCATATCTTCTTTGATTTGTTGCAATTTTATATCAGATCTCCCCCAAATTAAGACACTTCGACAAGAAACAACTTGTTTAAGGTACAGTAACTGTTCTCTTGCCTGTAATCCAGTACCAATAATACCGATGTTACTAATGACTTTAGGAGCCAAATATTTGGTCATAATAGCACCTGCTGCGGCAGTCCGTACTTGTGTTAAATGACCTTCGTCGAGTAAAACCCCTAGCGGTTCCCCTGATTTTTGGTTGTAGATTAGCATCAATCCTTGCAGGGGAGATATACCAAATAATTCAGTATTTTTTGAAAATCCAGAAGCAATTTTTATTACATAAAAATCATCATTTTTGATAGCTCCATATTTAATATGAACGTCTCCCGGTGGATTGTCAAATAACAATTCTCCTACAGGAGGTACAACAACATTTCCTTTTGAATATTCAACGAATCCCTTTTCTATAAGGGGTAATACATCGATTGTGGCCAATGCATTCTTTATTTGATCTAAGGAAATTATTTTAGGCATAATAATAGTAAAAAATCTTTGATTATTAAGATCGATTGACGAATTTTGTAACTTTTATGATTATTATGAATTTAGTAACGGTAGATGGTTATTTTTCTCCTCTAAGCATGTTTAAATAATAAGTTATGTTCGGCCAAAATACCAAAATCGAGTCGATTTAATTATGAACAAATATTTAGTAGTATATCATGCACCAGCTTCTTTTAATGAAAAAATGGCTGGAATGAAACCTGAAGAGATGAATGCAGAAATGGGTAAATGGAAAGTATGGATGGAGGATATTGGAGATGCCATGCTTGATATGGGGAACCCTCTTTTTGGGGGACAAACTGTCAAGAAGTCAGGAAACAAAAATAGTGCGAGGGAAGTTTCCGGTTATTCAATGATTCAAGCAAAATCTATGGATGCAGCTGTGGAATTGCTACAAGGTCATCCTCATTTAGAAATGGACGATAGCTGTTCAATTGAAATACATGAAGCAGCTCCCGCCCCAGGTCAATAATTTAGAATTGAATCGATCGAATTTATCCCAAATATTCGGCTTATAGCTCTTCTATAGTTTCTGTGATTTTAACATTTCTCTTCTCCAGTTCATTCAATAGTGTACTGTAACATGTGCGATTTTGTCCAATGTACTCGGGGGGAATTATCCCTTTTTTATTACATACACCCTTGGCAACGAGACGTGTAACTATAGAGCAAGTATAACCAGTAGTACGACCCATGGATAGTGTCTTTAAGTTTCTATCATAACGATCCAACATATCATAACGATAAGAAACCTTCCTACCTTGTTTCTCTCCTTTAATTATTATCTGCATTATAATGAGATCTTCTTCACCTTCTTCGAAATTCCATTTTGGTAAAATCAATTTCGTTGTAAGATCTATAGGTTTGATTTTTACTCCTTTTACTTCAATGGTTTCGTGTGAAAATAAACCTAGGTCCATTAGAACTTTCATCTTTTCTATGTGACCTGGATAGCGTAATGTTTTCTCTATCTTGCTAGGTATGTCAGGAAATGTCTTTGTCAAGGTCCTTAATCCATCATAATTGAAGGCTTCAAGTGAACCAATTTCAGGGAAATTTATTATTTCAGGATCAGATAATGCTGGTCGGGTCACAAGTTCACCGTTCACAACAAATCTTGCTGGTGTTGTATAATCTTCTATCATATCACTTGGTGAAAAATGAGACTTATATTCAAGGGGCCAGTCTCTTATTACTGGAAGACCTCCAATATAACAAGTGTAAGAATCGACTGATTCTAAGGAGCTATAGAGATGGCCGAGTATAATACTACTTAAACCGGGAGAAACTCCACAATCCACTACTGCAGTTACATTATTTTCTTTTGCTATTTTATCAAGGATAAAAGGATCTTCAGGAAAAAATGAGATATCTACTACATTTTTACCACACTCTATAACAGATTTAAGGGTTTCAAAACCCATAATACCTGGTAATGCCCCAACAATAATATCAAAATCCATTACTATGCGTTTCAAAGTTTGTGAGTCAGATAAATCAGCTTGTATCACATTGATATGTAATGATTTCAATTTATCTAAGAAAGACTGGTTGACATCTGCAACAGTTACATCCATGTCCTCATCCATTGCTAAATCAATGGCGATGGTACTCCCAACAATTCCCGCACCTAAAATGAGACACTTCGTTAAACTTACTTCCATAAAATACCTTCATTTAGGTCATGAAAATAAAACATTAAACACTAAGCGAAAAAAACGAAAAATTAGTATAATTGTGGATATCGGATGGTGCAAAAATCGACCGACCTAAAAACAGGACGAAACTAGGAATCGTTTATTTGGTGTCTTTTCACATATTTTCTATTGCGCATCCTTTGACGGACAAAAGTGTCAATATAAATAATAAATGTCATATTGTGTGTTTTTGTGAAAATGAGGAAAAATTTAATTTGTTTAGTAAATATAATTGAAACGGAAGCATAGATTAATTCAATTTATAAAGAATATCAATTCATCTTGTGATGAGTCCATTATGGGATTTCTTTAATTTAATTAGGAAAATAGTATTGTTGTATGATGATCGAATGATTAAGAACAATAATTTCATTTATGAAATTCCAGCTTAATTGGAATCTGCCGGTTCAGAGTATCACCCACAGGTGAAGATTTCTCTAAACGATCGATGAGATATTGAACTTGATCTGGCATGATACCTGGGGCTTCCAAATGAACTACTAGTTCAATAGCATCGTAACCTGAGCCTGATGTGTTTTCAATTCCAAGATATGATTGAACATTGAAGTGTCCCTTTACTTCAATTGATAGATTGTTGATTTTTAATCCGAGCAAAGCAGAATGAACTGCAATTACTTCTATATCACAAGCTGCCAAAGCGGCAAGTTGCATTTGCATAGCATTAAGATGTTTCTCACCTCCAAAATTACTCTTTATTCCATTATACTCAACTTCTGCACCGTCACCCCCTGTCCACTTCACAACCATAATAGGATCACGATCAGCTTGACTTGGATCTTTTTTTACACTTTCCTTAAAATTCTTTATTTCAGTAACATTTATTCCATTAATCTCTGACAAATATATTACCTCCCAGCAACATAATTTATTCTATTTTATTAATACCTATTCCTATTAATTAGTGTTATTATTTCCTAGGCAAAATTGGTTAATTATGGATTATTATAAATATTTATACCCCGTACTACAATCAGTTTACCTAGGCAACATCTAGATTTTAATAAATCGATACTAAATAATGGTGATGACCATCGAAACCACTATTAAAGTAAAACACTTGAATTGTGAATTTACTGAATTATCACAAGAGATAAGGTCAACCCAGTTTTTCACCTATTGCAATGGATTTTTCAGCATGATATTGACCGATGGAGAAATCACTAATGAAGATCTTAAAGTAATTGAAAATAAATTAAAAGTTTCTGGAAAAGTTAAATTAGTGCGAGATCCTGAGTCACAACTTAATTATATAATCATAAAATGCAGAACTAATACTTGCAACTCTGGAGTAATGCGAATCATACAAAAGAATTTTGGAATAATAATCAACCCCGTTAAATACTACGAC
>MDVR01000149.1 GCA_001940725.1 Candidatus Heimdallarchaeota archaeon LC_2
AGCTTCCAGTATTATCCGCCCCAATAAAACGGATCTTAAGAATAAATCAATTCAGGAATTTCTTCCCCCTGATATGAGCGAGTACACCTACTGGAAGGTGTACTGGCGACGTAATGCTGTGGAACGAACCTTTGCCTATGCCAAAGGTTACTGTGGACTAGGTAGCCCACGAGTTGTAAACGAAAATCCCATAAAACAACATGTCTTCCTTTCTTTCTGCATTTTATTGCTTGTCAAAATCGCATGCGATGAAATGGGACTTGAGAGGACAAAATACAGTATATTTGTCTAATTTTCACCTCAAATAAAATACTAATTTAGCGAAGCTCACATTCCACTGCATGATTTTTAATTGAAAATATTGCTGATTGACTACATCAATCACAATTTCAATTAATTGATCAGTTTATCTTAAGACAGCCTAGATCGATGATTTTGCGGTTAAATGAATGGAGAATTAGAAAAATTAGTATAGGTAAAATTAAAAATTTGCGGATAACCTGTGCTAAGCGTGAAACTAAAAATACCCATAAATTTGATTTATGTGATTAGACGATTAGCAAGAATAATTATTTTTAGAATTGATTTGCTTGAAATTGTATATAAGTTTTATATTTTATTTTTTAAATATTTAATAATTTAAGCTCCAACTACTAAATTGGTTTGTGTAGAGAAAAATTCATTCTCTGGCCACCCTGATGTCCAAACGCCCTCAATTGTGTGTGTATCAACTGATAGTGTCCCAGGTTTAAATATTACGTAGAATATGAAAAGTACAATTGTATCTCCTTCATCAGTTCTAAATGCTTGGGCAAATTTTAGCATGTTTAATTTTTCACCATCTAAATAGAGTTGGAAACCTAGTGGTTGTCCCTCTCCCAATTCCTGAGGAAATGCGTTCCAACCATGTTGAACATAGTTCGATTCTGATGCCGATACATGTATATCATTACAAACAAATCCAGGTACTCCCAGATCTGCTAAAAGACAATCAAATAGATTTATTCTGTTCCCAAATTCGCCATCTAATACTCTACCTGGCATCCCGTTGTTTTCTGCTTGCGATGTATTTATCACAGTAATTCCACCAAATAGCATGGTTACTGTGAATATAATCATCGCGTATGATTTTAAGTGATTTTTTAATTTCATTCTTAATCCTCCCGTAATGTACTCTCCCCATTACGATAGATAAGCGCGACTTACAAACTATATTAAGTTTGTGGGAAAAAATATCAATGAATGAAAAGCAAAAATCAAATTCAAATGTCAAAACAATGATTTGATTATTCAATCTCAAAATATCTAAAGAAGAATCATGAAAAACATATACAAAATTGCAAAAAATAATCAAAATTGCATAATTTTAATGAACATAAGAATATTTTTGAATGGTAACCAGATTAGAAGTTATTGTAGTGTATTTTTAAAGTTTCTTCTGATTGTTCCATGGTCAAACTTCTTCCTAACTTTTAATATCACTAGTAACAATGGATAAGAGAAATACAATGGTATTGAGGAACTCGATGATGAAGTAAGGTCAGAATCTGTTAGATTAGATTCAGAAGAATCTGAAGTAGCTGATTCGGAAGTTGTTGAAGAATCGATTTGATAAACTCCCTCACACATTGTTTCCAACCCTTCAGCACAAAATACAACTTCTCCACCAATGATTGTCATATCAACAGTAATATCAAGAAAATCTTCGGGGAGAACTTCTAGTGGATTATCTGATAAAACAACAAAATCAGCTAATTTACCTGTTT
Source organism: Candidatus Heimdallarchaeota archaeon LC_2 (assembly GCA_001940725.1). The sequence goes on from MDVR01000149.1 coordinate 1,767, forward strand.
GAATTGTTCCTTTAGTATCCTCTTGAAACGCCCCATAAGCTGCATCAATTGTGATTGACTTTAATGCTTCTTCAAAGGTGATACGTTGATCAAGCATCCATTGAGGTGGGATTAAGCCTTCTTCACCTATTCTTGTAGTTGCTGTATAAATTCCTTTTATTGAGGATCCCAAATCTTCAGGGACTCCCCAAGGAGTATCCGTACTCCCAATGAAAGTTATACCTTGATCAATAACATCCCTCCATCTGGCAATAAGAGTATGCAAATCGGGAGTTGGATCTGCGGCGGTATCTGACATCATATCTTCTGCCCAATCTGTACTGTACCAAAGAAGTTGAGCTGATACAATTACATTCATATCATCTAATCTCAATAATTGATCATCTCGTAAAAACGAGGCATGTTCGATGCGATGACGATATTGCCCTAGAGAATTATCTCCTTGGGCTGACTCAATTGCGTTCAATGCAGTATCAGTTGCATTATCAATAAAAGAGTGAATCGATATCTGAAAACCTAAATCATGTGCTGTTTTTACAATTGGATTTAATTCTTCAGGTGTAAACCAGTGGTTTCTACCGATATTACTAAAGTATGGACCATTGTCCATAAATAACTTTACACCGGCTATCCTAACTTTGTCACTTACAAGCTCATGAGGTTGGTATGCTTGATACCAATCTCCGAATCTCTGTTCTTGATAATTAATTGGTAAATAAGCATTTACTCTAAGTTTTAATCGATCTTCGCCATCAAGTGATACTAATTCATTGAGTCTGTCTTGATTGACAAATTGCTCAGAAATTGTTGTCCAACCGTAACTGAGAGCCAACTTAATTACTTCATCCGCAGTTAAACCCACTCGATCTCTATCTCCAATCCAATGCGCGTGAGAATCGATAAATCCTGGAAGAATGGTCCTTCCTCCTAAATATATTTTTTTAATTGCTGCATCATTGATTTCTTCCATCAAGGTATCATTAGTTACTTCACTAATTAGATCACCCGAGACAGCTAAAGATGTGTAGGACAATTTATCAGACTCCATAGTGATAATTGTTCCATTGATGATAACTAGATCGGGTTTAGAACTTTGTCCTGAAACAGATGATATCATTGAGTATTTATGTATAGAATGATTCAACCACATCGGTGCAATGATTGATAGGTTCATAAGAATGAAAATTAAAAAGATTGAATTAATTGATATTTTTCTGATGTAAATAACACACCCCAATATGCGGTTATAATTTAAATCTATCATTCAGTATATTCGATTATCGCCAATATGTTGAATTATTGATTAATAGGTAAATAGGCGAAAGCAATGCCAAAATAATTCTCTTGAGAAACTAATATGTGTCTACTGGAATTGCTTTCTTACAATTTGGACAGGCAAATATATATGTCACACTCCCAATTTTAATTGCCAGAATATTTTCTCTAGTTACTGGAAAAAATTCACAATGTGGACACTTAAATTCCTTAGCCCTTTGAGTCATGGTTAATATTTCGTTAAAATAATATAATATTGTTATCATGAATTAATGTGTGAGTGTATAATTTTCAGAATTAGATCATTAATTAGACCGATCAATCCATATAAATAAATAAAATAGTACCAATAATTAATTATGCCTAGGAAAAAAACATTCATACCGGAACAGGCCTTGGATAAAGCAATGTATATTTTCTGGGAAAAAGGATTTGATAATACTTCACTACCAGATCTTCTTACAACGATGGGGATTAGTCGACAAAGTATGTATGATACCTTTGGAGATAAAAGGAAGCTATTTATCCAAGTAATGGATCGTTATGAAGACAATATGAAAGAGGCTATGGCTCAATTATTAACTTCACATGATACATCATTAGACGCGATAAAAGGCCATTTTCGTTCTACTCTGGCCACTATTAACCTTCAACCCAAAAGAAAAGCATGCTTAATGGCAAATACTGCTATGGAATTGGCATTCAAAGATGAAGTAATCATTAGCAAAGTAAAAAATTATATGGAGATGTACATGAAAGCATTTTTGCATGCTTTGGCAGTTGCACAAAAAAATAATGAGATTTCCAAATCAGTCAATATCGAAGCACTGGCAAAATACCTCACTACAAATCTCCATGGATTGGGTATTATGGCTAAATGTGGAGCCACAGAGGATGACTTGAATGATATTATTGGAGTAACTTTTGCAATTTTAGAGAAATAATATGAAATAATTAAGACTGATTGGTCTATATAAATACAGATAAATTAATTATTTGCAACCTTTTATAAACCAATAGTGGATAATTGTATTTAGAATAATAGACCGATTGGTCTAATTAGGTGAAACTTATGAATCAAATATTAACGAAACCACTAAAAAAAGATGATATGGAAGTAAATGTTAACTATAATTATCAACATTTTAATGCTAAAGAAGAAACAAAGGCAAAATTTGACGGACCTAATATCGGTGACACAGCACCTGATTTTACAGCATATACTATTACTGGAGAAAAAGTACAATTAAGTGATTTTAAAGGTAAAACTGTGGTAATTGAAGCAGGAAGTTTCACCTGCCCCAGTTATATAGGATATATCGACCCAATGAATAAATTGTCATTGGAACACCCAGATATTGTATTTTTGGTATTATATGTTAGAGAAGCACATCCAGGATCCAAGATTGGTCCTCATCAATCATTAGATGAAAAAATTGAATTGGCTAAAAAATTAAAAACTAATGATAATGAAAACAGAACAATCTTAATTGATGATTTAAATGGATCTGTTCATTCAAGTCAAATATTATTACCTAATTATCTTTATATTGTTGACAAAGATGGAGTAATTGCATACAAATCTGAATGGAATAACCCCAAAACGGTTGAAAAAGTACTGAATCATCTACAAGATCCTAAATCAGAAAAATTACCAAGGCCAAAAGCAAGGATGCCCTCCCCTTTTACCGTATTCAGAGTAATGAAAAGAGGTGGCTGGAATGCAATATTCGATATGATGCCAGGTATGCCTAGATTAATGCACAGTCGATACAAACTAAAAAAGAAATGGAAGAAGGATTCAAGATATCAGTAGGAAGAGGATATTCTATTTAGTCCAGGACCCCACTATTGGAACGTCCATCAATAAGAAATCTACTTGTTCTGAGATTGCTCTGATTTTAAATTCTTTAATATTCCTAATCTCAATAGCATCACCACCAGCAATTCTTTGACCATTAATTTCAATTTCAGAACGTGGTGTAAAGTTAGCCATTTGTAAATACACACCATTTTGAGGTCTATGAATTTTATAAATGTAAGAATTTCCTTTATCCATGCTTCCTTGCCAGACATCAGCATCTTGATGAATGTAAAGCCCTTTCTCAGACAATTTTTTATTTCCAGAGGCAACCAAGGTTAATGCATTCATACGATCTTCAAGATCAGTATGAAAATCCTCATAGCTTGCTTGAACCCCTCGTTCTTTGGTATCAATCCAAATTTGATAAAAATGAACTGGTTCGTCTGCTTTATTCATTTCGGAATGCCAAATACCCCTCCCAGCCGACATACGTTGCAATAATCCAGCAGAAATCTCTCCTGAATTCCCTTCAGTATCGCTGTGACTTAGTGTACCTTGATAAGGTACTGTGATTATTTCCATATCTTTGTGGGGATGCATTTGAAAGCCGGATTTTGGGGCTACCTTATCTTCGTTAATCACCCTTAAGGCACCAAAACCCATGCGGGAAGGATTATAATAGTGAGCGAATGAAAACGCGTGTTTTGTATCCAACCAACCATGATTCGCACCTCCACGATCAGCTGAAAGGTGAATATAAAAATTAGTATCTGACAAATTATTTTCTCCTAGTAGTACTTTGCAACTACCTATATAAAACTAGAGAATGGAGGTGGATTGGTTTTTCAAAGTAAAAATCTAATAAATATTATCTAAATTACAAACCCTAGGTATAAAGTTCAATAAACCAATATTGAGTTCTAATTAGTCTAGAATCATGATCCGCGTTTTTGATTTATCTTGGGAGGGCATAAGATTATACTTATTCATTCTATTTTTCATTGTAGTAGGAATCTCTCATTTTTTAATTTTAGAATTTTATGTCAAGACCATTCCCTTCTTACCTTACCCTAAATTCGTCATTTATGTGACTGGCATCCTAGAGATATGTTTTGCTATTTTACTTCTGTTTGATGAATTTCGTGAGTCAACTTCATGGCTAATTGCAATTTATCTTATTGCAATTTTTCCAGCCAATATCTATACAGCAATAAAACCAGATGCGGTTTCACAGATATCAGAAAGCATTGCTTGGATCAGACTCCCATTTCAACTTATATTCATTATCTGGATTCTTTCATTGCGCAATATCTGAAGATACACCAATTGAGGACCTTGTATTCATATATTAGATTTTCTGCAATCCAATTTTTCGAGGGAATAATCAATTGGATTATTTCTTCACGAAACAAACTGGTTCAACAATAATTAGTATCTAATTGATATAAATGAAATGACCATTTTAAATAATTAATTTTTCAGCTTACAAATCAAAATAATGACTATTGAAAGAAAGATTTATGTTTTTTTGATTTATTTATATTACAAAGTGTTTCTTTCTTAAAATGGAAATTAAACAACAGAGGGAAAGATAGAATGTCAAAAACAAGATTATTTTGGTTTGCCATAGGATTCAGTTTACTAATATTAGGGCTTTATTTTACTTATCTTTCAATTTGCAGTGTTGGACTTGAAGCGATTTCAAAAGATACATCAGAATGTAAAACATCTGATTTCCCAGATTATATAGTTAATATCTGGAAGCAACCCTCACAGCTTATCCCACTTACACTGTTAATAATAACGTTCTTGGTATTATTGATTATCCCCGGAATGGGTATCATATATCTATCAGAAAGAAAATCTGCTCCATATCGTGATTTTTAGCGATTCTACAATTAACCTTATATTTTTTTATAACGTATTTCGAGTTTATCTTTTTCTTCTATTTCCACAACAAATGGAAATTTAATACCAAATACAATAAATAGTTTTGTGTGATAAACATATTGTGCACAAGGATATCAAGGATTTACCTGAACATGTTTCAGTTTTCATTGATGTACAGAATTTTGATCTTTTGAGAGCTGAATTAAGTATGCTTGGTTTTCGAAATACACCATTTCAAATTATGAATCCGGGTCAAATTTATGCAAAAATATTGCCAACAACGTTCAACAATAATGATGTCGAACTTCATGTTCGTTGTTATCATGACGGAAAACTTGAAGCAGAATACGAACCCAAGCGATTAGGTAATATTATCCAACATCTCAGTCGCAGAAGCTATTCCGCACATGAATTTCTTATCGAAAGCTTAAATCATCTTAACATTGAACATGTGGTAGATCAACAAATTCGTGAACGTTATAATTCGAAATTTCCAAAAGAATTCCCAAAGCAAAAGTGGAAATTTTTTCATTGGTTCTTTATTAGTAGCATGATAATCTATCCGTTGGGCATACTTTGGAGAATACAATGGGAAATTAAGAAGAAGTTAAGATCTAGAACCTCATCGGATAAATCAGAAGAAAAAGGATCTCCTGTTACAGGAAATTGATTTTAAAATAAAAATTGTAATTTTTTTCATATACTTTTAACACTTAAAATTGATCATTTACTGTATTAAAATTAAAATGTTAGGTATCTGATTTGTTTGTTTTCTAATGGCTGGGTGGTTCGAACCCTATTTGTTTTAAAATGCCACCAATTCCACCCTCAGCACTGCTATGCATTTTCATCGCAAGAATTTTCCCATCCTTGAAAGTTGCTTCTCCACTTTCTCTAGGTATAGAAATCGACTTTTGGGTAGCAGGGACTGTCGGACCATTAGGTATCATCAAATCTCCTTTATGAGTTGCAGTGATTTGGACCGAAAATTTGACGCGACTAGCAGAACCCTCAAATTCATCTGCATTAAATTTCCAATCAGGAAAAGCTGATCGCATCCCTTTCATGCCTCCCAACCACATATCTTTGTTTTGGGGTTCTGGGAATGGTCCGGTAAGGACAAATTCGTTGTGAAGGTAGTTAGATGCGCCATCATAATTTTTATTATCAATAGCTTCAAATAATTTTGAAACAATATCCGTAGTCATAGTAGGTTGATTATCAAGTTGATCTTAATAAGCTTTTGCAGAAAGGAATATTGTGTTATTGATCAGCAATTATTCAGTAAATATGGATGTTAGGTGACTTATGATTGATACGTATAACATGCTAAACTTGAATTACTTCAAATTAATCAATTGACATTAATTATCACTTTCACTGACCAAAACAGCTCGATTTATTGATAATATATGATCTAGATAATTTCTAATTTTTGATTGTTCTATTCTTTCTTTAATACTTGACCCTTTAATCAATAATTCTTCCCACATTTTAATATCATCTTCTAATTTCTTCCTTTCAGAATTTGCACTTTCTACCAATATTTCCTGTCCATTGTACTTGGCAATTTCAGATGCTCGCGCAAATAATTCATCCGCAGTTTTGAAATTTGTGTTAATCAGTTCCATTTTACCCATTAAAATCAATGCTTCAACTTCCAAATATTTATTGTTCTGGTTTTGAGCTCTGCGATATCTTTGATCACTTAATCTTGTTAATTCACTTAATACTTCAGGATCTGAATATATTCTAAGTTCATCAAGTAAAAGATCACTTAGGTGCAATACAATATTATTCCAAATTTCAAAATCAAGTTCTTCCAGTAGTAATTGCTCAAAAATTTCTTGAGCAGCAGACTTTTGTTTCATTCTATTTGAAAATTTAAGGATCAAGGCTTCTGAATATCTTGTCATGAATCTAATATTATTGGCATCTGAATTGGAATTTATTTCAACAAGATCCTCATAATATTCTTTTGCAGACTCCATCATATTGTTTAATACTAAAATATCAATCAAAACGTATAAAGCATCTGCAATTCTGTAGTAATTCTTTGTCTCCCTAAGAATATCAAGAGATAATTTCACATGTATAATTGCTTTATCAGGTACACCATATTCCCAATAGGTCTCACCAATAAGACCATGTACCAATGCCTGTTCACTTGTGCTCCCCAATTCTTGCAAAATCAATAGTGCCTGATTGTAATATTCGAGTGTTTTTGTTTTTTCCCCTTTATAGGAAAATGTTATTCCTAAATTGGCTGATGTTGCTGCTATTCGATGTTTATAATTTGTTTCTTTACTAATTACCAAGCTATCTTCAAGATATTGTAAGGCATCGTCTAATCTTCCCATACTTTGACAAAATGTTCCATACGAATGATAAACATGAGCCTTTAAAGCACGTTTTTCGATTGTATCTGGTTTCAAGATTGGGATGAGATTTATGGCAGTTTGAATGACAGAGATTGCCTGATTCAACTCACCAAGGCTCCAATGTACTAGGCTTTTTTGTCGAATAGCCTCAATTCTAATTGACAAATCCTCTTTATTAATTACTTTGTTAATAATTTGAAGAGAATTATCAAATGAACCTTCGTAAATCAATGCTTCACTTTTAAATAATAATTCTCTATCTGAGGGATCTTTCAGATTATCGATTTTATTGATTATTTCAGAATATTGGCCTTTAGAGATTAAAACTTGAAATTCGTTTATTGAATTCATCTCACATGACCCCTCATAATAATTATTTTGCGAATTAATATTAAACATTTGTGGACGATTGAAAAGATGATTCCATTAATTGAAATTTACTATTGTAAATGATTAAATGGATTTTTCGTCGTGTTGTCAATGTTATTAATTTCTGGATAACTATACTTGAATTACTTCGAATTGATCAATTGACATTTTTGAGATTTCATCTGCTAAAGATATATTTCAAAAGTTGATTTCAGTCATTTTATCTAAAGGACAATATCAAGAAATTTTAGATGAATTAGACAATATTTCCTTATTTGATTGAGTTTATCATATGAAACTTAGTCATTTTATCGAAATTAACCCATAAATTCTATTTACTTGAAATGTGTAATATCATGTTGTGAGTAAAATAGATCAACAATCATTCATTGTTGATGTTGATCAGAAACAACTCACCTACGAAATTGCTTCTATCGTTAAAGTGTATCTTCTAATTATAGTAGTTCTGTGGGCGATTATTCTCAGTATTCCTGCACAAATATTTGATATGGACCAGTTTCCAGATGGATTTTATCTTATTCTATTTTCGATTCCAGCTTTGTTTACTGGTTACAAATATGGAATTTACAATGGTGAATTTGAAAAAATAATTCAAGTAAAGGATACAGATATTTACCTACAAAGTATGATAGAGACTCTCCACAAAATGCAATTTGACATGACATATACAAATTATAACCTCCTGACATTTACAAGCCGTAAAGTGAGGCATTACAAAGAAAGGATCCTAGTAAGCATTAATCCAGATATTAATCAAATAAAACATGATATGACACGACCGACATACAAAACAATGATTTCAAGAATCAAAGATTCTTTGAGTCTACAAAATAAAGATAAGCATTTTCGGAAGTTGGACCCTCAATCAGAAGGTTATGGAACTGATAATTTGAAAAAAACAATTGAAGAACGAAGATGCTGCAAGATGAATGGCAGAAATGGCGATAGATTATGTAATATCTGTGGAAGAGGGATCCCTGATGAGTATATTGTGAATCCACAAGAGTAGTATAAGATAGAATAAATTTCGATGGAATTTACTTTTGAGAATATGTTAGGTTTGACGAAAGACGCCCATGAGCCTAAATATTGATGTCGGACCGATAGAGCACTAGTAGTGCGAATCTTTTTACGAAATGTTAAATGAGTTATTTGACAATTATCTAGTTATTATACTTAAATCATTTAATATCTACTAATGAGCAATATATTATCATGCTATTAAATTCAGAGCATTTAACGGAATTAGCAAAACCAACAATCCGGCTAACCGAGTATTTTAATTGGAGAGAAGTCAAACTGATTTTGAAGGATTATTTTGATAATTTGGATATAGAATTATATCTAGAGGTAAATTCAAAATCTGATGATGAGTATTATTTGGAAGCATTTGAAGAAATTGTCAATATTGTATTTTCAAACTGGGAGAAAAAGATTGAAATCGCAAAAAATTGGGATCAAGGGAAGTTAATTGAAATTGATAAAATTAAACGAGAAATGGAAGAAATGCAATATGGGCTTGACATTATAGATATCGAAAAATTAGCAGACCAAAATAAACCTGATCAAGACAAAAATCATGAGAGAGGAATAATATTAAGACATTGGAAAAATCGGATCCCAGAGTTTTGTAAGTTAATCCTTGGTTATATCAAAGATAATTTCATTAGAAATGAACAATTTAATTCTCGAGAGTTTGAACAAATGACGGCAAAATTTGGATGGATTTTCAATAAAGATGAAAAATACATTAAGAACACCCTAAATAGCATTTTGAAAGAAATGAATTTACCTTTGGATATTGGATCGACTCAATTATCACCCCTAGTAGCAGGTGAAATCCTAATCCCATGTTATAAAGCAATGGATTCTTTGAAAAATATTATAGAGACAGATTCAATTGATGTTAATTGTCAAAACGGAAATTTGAGAATAATTTATAGAGAATTAGAAATTGAAATAGAATTATTATGGATACTACCACAAGAAATCGACTCAATTGAATACATAGAACTTGTTAATTCTATATCTAGTTTCAATAAAATTAGTTTACATCAAAATTTATTAGACTCACAACTAGAAGATATTCAATTAGATCAAACGATAAGAGATATTGTAAAATCATTAAATGTCAATATAAAGGATATAAAATATGAATATTTGAGTTTAAGTTATACAGAAATAGAAAATGAAAACCGTAACAAAACCAATGTTCTCCTTAATTACCTAAATAACCAATCAGAATGTTCAGCTATTTTTCAATTTCGGGCCATTGGACCAAATTATGTAAGTTCAACGATCAAAGATCCATTTAGTAAAATGTTACGTGACTTGAAAGATGATTCGAAAACTAGTGATGCAGGTTTTCCTCCTTTTAAGGTACAAACCTTGAAAAATTATAATTTATTACGTAAATTAGGTGTTGAGGTCTCAGATATGAAACGAGATCCAACTGGCTATGCTGCATTAATGGGATTCGACGAAGTTGAAGGTCTTTATGGGGAAAAAATTTTGATATTGGATTCCCATGATACTATTAACCTTGTCAAGGTCGTTACGGAATATTTCTCAAAAGTAAAATTACTTAATATCGATTTTCCTTTATATTTAGATTTTGAATTTAGTAAGTGGATTTCAAATGTGAAAACTGATGTCGCAAAAGACCGAATTTTGGAAGAAATCTGGCCTAAATTTTCAAGTGGAGAATTTTATAAAAAAATAGAACGTTTAAACGATGAGATTAGTGATATGAAGAACGAATTAAGCTCTTTTTCTGAATTATTTAAGAATTTCCTTGATATAGACACTGGTGATTTGTTTGAAATTTTAGAAATTCTTAAAGTCGATAAAGGTAGGTGGTTTGACAGAGAAGATATTTTAGATAATTGGGTGATTAGAAGTAAAAATAGAGGGGAAATAAACGCAGAAGCTACTTTGAAACGTATTTATCGGCCAAGATTTAGTAAGATTGAGGGGTCTTTAGAGGATCATAATAATGTACAAATGAAAAATGAAGAGCCGAATAATAATGGAAAGGGGGGCAGACCTAAGAAAAAATATCGATATGTAGAGAAAGAGGTCAATGTTTCGAGAAATTAACACCACGGGTTATTTTACCTAGAACTAGTTTCATGAATGATTTCATTATTTATATAACGAGGTTGTATTATTTATTGAGGTGATAATATTACAAAAAAGATGAACACTAAAACTGCTTCTCGAATCCAATCGAAATCTGATAAATCAGGCCGAAATCAAGGGTTTAAATCGAGAGCGCAGAGAGCCGCAGCCAAAAATAATCGTAATAAATAATATGTGAAATTATTTTTGAATTAGAGGGTAGATGTGTAATAAAAGATTGATCTACAAACTAATTATATATCTGCCCAGATATATCTAATTTTCATCATTTGTGAGTTTAATTTAGCAGCTGGGTTTCTCATCGAAGATATATCCGCATCTAGACTATGAGTTGAAGTAACATTGTAAAGAAAATACTTTTTCTTTATCACTTGCATGTTTCTAAATTGGGCACTCGATATTTTTACACCGCTTGATTTGTACATATTACTTTTTACCTCAATCTGGTACATAGAATTGGAGTTGTGATCGTATAAATCAATATCTCTACCATTATTTTTAATCCATTCAATAGTATACATTTTCTTTGACCTTTTCAAGAGTTCAAATTTTGAGGAATAATCAGAAGATTTTGATAATGTATATTTTGGAAAATATTTTAGTAATTCGAGCTCAATAATGGTCATTGTAAAATATTCTGCCCAAGTGCCATTTTGCATGGTATTTTTCTCTTCGTCAGAGAGTTGATCCATCCATTGACAGGCTCGTTTCGCTGCTTTTCGTTTAGTTTCTTCAGTTAAACCTTGTAATTCAAGTATAATTGGTAAACTAGCTTGTTTTTTGTTAGTTGTTGGTGTTTTAGATTCTTTTGTTGAAATACTTTTCACCTCATTTTATATTGCATGCTTACACTTTAACAACGATGTTTAGGTGATGCAACACACTTGTGTGATAACCGAGTGTCCATTTCACAGAAATTTTTGTTGATCAAATTATCAACCTCCTATTCTGGCTTTGAACCAATTCTTGAATCACTCAAAGTTTATTGAGCCACGCTGTAAGCAAATGGTGGTGGGTAGTTTGTAAGCATGCATTCAAATGAGTTGAATACATTGTTGTCTATTCGTAGACCTCTCACAACCAGATCAATGGTTGTGGTATGAATTGTTTTGATAATTATTCATTAAACCCTTTCAATAGTACTCCCAGTTCATCAACCGATTTCAACTGGTTCTCGAGCCTTTATCGAAAGTGGGTTCTCCACTACTCATTTACTTTATCGTATGTTATGTTATATATGGATTAATGATTTAAAAATATTTCTTGTAAAAAGTTGAAGGTAAGGTGAATTTACATAGAGTTCAGAGAAATTCTTTTTCATCGATTTCCTTTCTCCTGTCTTCTAACTTTTTTCTAGCTGATTCCTTCGGTGTCAGTTCTTTTGATTTCTGATCTGGATGACTTGGCTTCTTTAGTGCCCACAAGTAGATAGCAATCATTAGCAAAGATAACGCAACCAAGAGTATGGTTCGACCAAAAATCTCTATCAAGGATAGATCCTCATTATAGAACGAATCTGTCGAAGCTGTACTTTCAATTATTGTCAAGGGGTCATTACTTATATTGATTTGGTAAAACAATTTTTCTGGAAAGGATCTGTCAATATTCTCACCTTCCAACAGCTTTATTTCAAATCTTATCTTTGCATTAAGAGTAATATTAGCAGGCCAATCGTCTTTAATTGGAATTGGATAATTAGAACCAACAATGGATTCGTTTATTTTCGGTGCATCCGGTAGATCTTCTTGAAATTCAGTAATTAGTGTATTATCCAAATCTCTAATTATTAAGATCAGAAATACAGTCTCAATAAAATATATATCATCAGAATATGACGTGACCATAAATCGGAAGTTGATTCTGATATTTGTATCATAATAAGCAGTAGATGAGATATTATCAATTTGAAGGACAGACTTTACTTGAGGATCATCCAATTCATAAAAAACGCCGGGTGGCCATTCGACCATCACTAGACCGTTTACAGGTTGAACCTGTAAAAGAAGAATTATTAAAAGCAGTAGACCTTCCTTTTTCAAGATTAAAATTTACAGAAATAATATATAAACTAAGTAAGTGATTTTAATCCAAATTGAGTTAATTATCATCAGGTATTGCATCAGTTAATCAATGGATTATTTGAAAATTTCATTTAACAAATTTGTCGATCAACAGAAAACTGATGTATCACTAATTAATCGATGAAATAATTATAGTAATACTAGAAACATTCACAGGTATGCTAATCGTTTAAATATTCAGTAAATCAAATCCTTTTCTGAGATGGAACCTCCAGTGGGTTTGTTGTTGAGTGAGGTTGTGGGACTTTGATCCTAGATCTCTAATTCGATCTTCTGGAACTCCATTGAGCGGTAATAACCGATCAATAGCAAACGTCTGGCAAAGCGGGTAGGAATGTTTTGCCAAACAACTTTTTTTCCTTTAACCAACATGGGTAAATCCAACAATTTAGCTATCGTACGACTTGAAGATCTACTCTGATAGCTAATTGGTGCGATCACATGCAAATTCAATGCTAAAAAACCACGAATTAGATCAGCATCCATTCCTGGTGTACGATCCAATACTGGAAGTGCCTTGAAAGTATTTTCCAGTGACCAGCGAAGTCTGTAAAACCTCCAAATCGATCTTGCATCCCAATCCAATGTTGTTATCAAATAATAGGTTTTATGTTTTCTAGTTCCCTTAGCATCCTTCCACCTACGGCGATAAGC
>MDVR01000150.1 GCA_001940725.1 Candidatus Heimdallarchaeota archaeon LC_2
TGCATCCTATATTGGGACTTTCGATATGCAGTTTTATAGATTTAGCCAGAATATTATTTCTGAATGAATGTGCGTGTATATTCTTGCAAACTTGATATATAGATTACATGATGTGTGTTATTGTGTGATAAAAGCAAAAAGATCGATAATACAGCATCTTTCAACTTTAAGCGATAATATAATTTACCTGTGTAGATTAGTGAACAAGAAACTATTAAGAAGAAGTAGTTGCTTCAGAACGTTGCTTCATTGATCGTATGTAGTTAACCAGTACCTGTGGCTGCTTAGTTGATAGTACATAATCTCGTTTTTTGCCTTCAACCTCCAATCGTACCCCGGTTTTGATGCCAGTGATGTAGCCGATAGAGCCATCATTTCCTACTCTTAAGGTGTATCCCATGTAGGTACGCCATGGTTTGATCGCAGTGGATCTTGTCGATATGATCCTGGATAACTCGATCTGGGACCTGAATGGAACCATCCACAAGTACATAATCCTAAATTCTACTTTTTCGTGGTAATAATCCAGGGTATAGTCTTCGGAAAGATCTAATACCTTCCCATCTGCCACTGTTGGAATCTCTATTGGCCTTAAGTATGGATAGAGATAAACTACCAAGAGCATAGCAATTCCACCACCCAAAGCGAAAGCCGTGTAGAATGTTGGGTTGAACGTCTCAAAATCTGTGACTATCTGGTAAGGAAGGTATATAATAAAGAAGCCGAAGTACGCAATTATAAAGGACCACCTGATTCTCACCCTTGTTTTCAGTATGTGTTTTAATTCATCGTATGTATTACTCATATTTTTGTCCTCCACGGATACGTTCACAATTTGCTTGAAAGTACCGGTTAAAGGTAACGCAATGTCCAAGGCATCCTGGATCAGAGCTATAACCTTCTCTTTCTCTTCCTGTCAGCCACTCCGTTCGTCCTGGTTGTAATAAACTTTCATGTTACTATGATTGTCAATAATCAATAACACTAATTTGTTATCAAGCTGTGGTTGAATACCCACCAATAATCCAAGACCAACACTATACCATTCAACAAGTAATCCCATTGATTGAGAAAAATTTAAGAGATTTTCAAGAAGGCCCCGTTCAAAAGATTTTACAGCTTTATTGACTGCTTGTCTATGTATATATATTTCTCTCTCTCTGTAAGTGAATACATTATCTAACTGTTTCCACCAAAAATTCCAACAGGCACAAATAATTCCTTATCAGTTAAAGATCCGTGTTGACCGTGCAATCGCATTTCTTCTCCTAATTGAACTATTTCTGGAATATCAAATAAATATCCATCTTGCATAAGCATTGAAAATTGTGCATATCTATGCCTGTATCCATCACCACCACCAGAAAGTTTCATTGATTCTGCTTGATCTATTACCAATCCTTTACCATCCGCAAATTCCTCCAATAACATTTTAGAATTGTCCATTTGGTTTTCTTCGCAATAAGCATGTATAACTCTACCACTCGTAGCTAAAGTGATCCGCTTTTCCTTATATTCTCGCCATTCTAGACGATTCATCCATTTCGAGATTGAGTGATTAATCTGTACTTGGCCATGATCAGAAGTCATTCCAACAATTGTACTACCATTTACCACTTTTGGGTGATTCTTCATCATCTGGACAGTTTGATTAATTCCATGAATTGCTTCTGTATATTCCTTACTTTCTGGTCCCATGACATGGCCAAAATGATCGGCATATCCAATATAAACCGCAATAATGTGATTTTTGGCATCCTGTCCTAACAACTGACCAAATTTCTTACCCATCTCATTTGGATCTTCATAGGTGGTAACTGGGATTTTTCGATTGATTAGATCAAGTAAACTTGGAGATTCAAGTTGAGATGGCCCTAAAAACGAAACTTTCACTTCTGGGTACGAATTTTGAACTTGATCAATAAGTGGGAGTCCAGTAACAAATTCATCTAAATTATGATTTTCCAAAACAAATTGCTCATTATATTCGTGATCTAGATATTTTAGGTTTAGAGAATTCCATATTGCATCTATGTTTTCATTGTAAGTATTGTAACCAACGAGACCATGATCTCCCGGATATTGACCATATGTCAGAGAAGTCATTACGGTTGAAGTCATTGATGGGTACAGTGTGGATGCAATTGTACCTTGTGAATTAATATTATCCCATACGGCTCCTCCAATTGCCTTTAATCTCTCAACACCAACTCCATCACAAATTAGCAATACAATATTATCATAACCAGAAGGGAAGCTTTCTTCTAGCTTTTTCGCTAAATTATTATTTTGCACCCAACCTCGGTCAGTTGAATTTATTTTTGTGTCGAGATTTAACTGATTTAGCATAGTAGGAAAAATTCCGCTTACCGAATTTTCCAAATCAGGTTTTATTAATCTAAATTCTTTCGATAAGTACTCAGATTTAATTCCAAATTCATCTGCAATGTTCAAGAGTGACAATATTTGAATTCTACATTATCCTGTCTAAAGAAATTCGCATGAATGTGATATGATTGATCAATATGTAATGTTAAATTTATTTATTAACTTTCTTCTTCACTTTGCATTTCTCTTCCCGGTAGAGGACCACATTCTTTATCGTCTTTAAATATATAATTAATTGCTCCTGGAAATGCCCATGCCCAACTTTGATATCGATGACCCATCAAAAGCTCTCGTGACATAAATTTATATCGTTTTTTCTTTAAAACTGTTGTAAATTCCTTATTACTATCATAGGTGGATAATGGTTTTCTCCCAGTTTCAAAATATCCACAATCTAAATATATTTTACCAATTTTTTCTTTTTTACTGGATTCTACTTGATTGATATAGTATCTATGATTCTCATCAGACCACCACCAAGGACTTGAATGGCAAATAACGTTTTTTATTACATCATTCCTTTTGAAAGCGACATCGAATGCTCCCCATGCACCAATTGAAGTACCTACAATTGTTGTATCTGCAGGGTTGAAAGATAATGATGTTAATTCTTGGATTGTGGGTATTAGAGTATCTGCAATAAAATCTGGATAACCCTCTTTGCCACCATACTCTTTCAATCTTTCTTCAGTAACTATCGAAAGATTAACTACCATCATAGGATCCCAAACGTCATTATCAACCCCATATTGTAATTGTTTTGTGACATTCATGTATCTGATCATATCATCTCCATCATGTAAAAGAACAAGCTTTTTTGGTTTCTCATCATGTTTAGTTATGATTCCAATCTTAACAGTTCGATTCCCTTCTAATTTCTTGGGTAACCTGATAGCTTGAAGTTTAGGTTCCGAATTACTTAATTGAGTAGTTTCACAAAATCCCGGAAATTGAGCTACAGAATGTACGCGTTCTGGTGTTTCGATATTCTGTTTATTTCTTGTATCGAAAAACCAATTTTTTCTTCTTACTTTTCTATCTAATTGTGTTATTAAAGTTCCTAATTCGTTAGGCGATAGAACATAATGTAATTTTGATCCTTTTGGTCGGATGAAAGAAATGTACCACCAATTAGTATTCTTGATTTTTTCAAATAAGTTGCGAGGATTGTCCCAGCCAAAAGAATCACCTACCAAATAGAGATTCTCCCATGGTTCGCTCGCTTTTTCTTTTACAAATATTGTACCTTTTACTTTATCCAGTTCATCTATTTCTTCAAATAACAAGTTATTGGGCGAAAAATGAATGAGCCAGTCTTCAATATATCCTTTTTTATCGATCGTTGGTAAACGCTCAAGTTCCTTTAATAGGGAGTCCAACGTTCCTTTGTGTAAAATTTTGGGTTCTGACATTAACGAAACCAATGTGTTCAATCCTTGGAATAAATTCCTTATAAATAATAAATTAATTTAACATATTTTAAGATTCCTATAATTTTTATAAATTACCTATTTGCGTTGTTATTGACTAAGTTTTCTAGATAGAAATATGAAATCTTTTTCTGATAACTTAACAACTGATTTCTCTAAATTAAGACTCTTGCTCATTGAAAGTGTTAGCAAATCTTTAAGTTTAAGGCCTTGATGCTTGGGTGCATTATATATTGGTTCGAATGAGATTTTTGTTCCTTTACCAATTTTTTCAGTGGAAACAACTTCATACTCTGCAATTATTGCTTTCTCTCCATTTTCAGCTTTAGTACCAAAAAGAATATGGTCATGCTGACTAATATTATAACGACTACGAGATCTAAATAATTTGAATAACCGGGTTTTCCTCAACTCTTCATATTCATCATCTTTGATGAAGAATATGAAATTATTATAATCACTCAACATATTGAAAATAATTTACTGTAATTTGAAAATAACGATACAAAATCACTTCTTATGTAAAAAATTAATTTTCTTTTGTCTTAACCTAACCATGGATAGACTATTGCATCTGCTACTCTTTGAGCTACTTCTTCTGATAATAATCTTGAAACTACTTTTAGAGATCCATCTATTGCTGAACTCACTCCGCCAGTTGTTATAATATTGGTTCCATTATCAACATATCTTGCATTATTTGCTAAAAGGAGGTGGGGGAACTCCTCTGCAAATAAATCATAATGACGCCAATGCGTTGTTACAAGATCTTGATCATCTAATAGTCCTGCTTCTGCCAATGCATAAGCTCCTGTGCAGACAGAAAGAGATAGATGTGCATTTTTTACTGTTGTTTGTAACCATTCTATAAATTTTTTATCTTTACGGATCGTGTGTACACCTTTACCTCCAGGCATGACAAAAATAAAAGGATTAAAATGAGTTTTTTCATCTTTTAGATCAGCTATTTTGTAGTCAGGGATAATTTTTACTCCATCTGCTGTTGTTATAAATTCTTGATCATAAACTGAAATTAATTTGGTATTAAAAAGTGATATCCTATTATATACCCCTGCAAATTTGTCTGACGCATCAATATCTTCTGGATTCCCTTGTATCGAAGCGGCGCTAAATACCTCTTTTGGTCCAGTAATATCCAATAAATCGACTTCATCATAAACTATTATCCCTACGTCTATTAATTTCAGATCCCGAAAACTCATAATTTTAAGAATAAGATTAAATTTAATAATATTCGTATTGGGATTTTACTCACAAATCTATTTTCTTGTAGATTCATTATTCTTGCTAACTGTAATTTAGGTCAAAATTTAGAAATCTATATATGATGTGTAAAATTAGTTTGAATTGATTAATATGAAATTTGAGACTTCATTTGACATGGATTACTGGAAGGAGTTTTTTCATGGCGAAAGTGATATTGCCCATCAGTATCATAAAATGGATGATGAAGCTCAGATATTGGTTGTCACATCAACTCCTCAAAATTATGATAAAACTAAAAGACCTGTTGTGATAATTCCTGGATGGTTTTCACAACCCACTGGGTGGGTAAAAGTAACAAAATTAGTTTCAAGGAAAACAAAATTGGTCTATATTGAGACAAGGGAAAAAAATTCTAGTTTTGTGAAAAGAGACAAAGAAACTAGAATGGGAATTGAAAGAATGTCTCAAGATATTTTTAAATTAAAAGATGATCTTAACATTGACATTTCAAAATCAATTTTTATGGCATCTTCTTTAGGTGGCTCGGCTTTGTTACATTTTCTTCATACATCTCCTATCAAACCATATAAGACAGTGTTAATGAACCCAAATCCTGATTTTAAACTTCCTCCAATAATTGGACGAATTGTGCTTTCAATGCCATTGTTTATGATTAAGATGGTGAAATCGTATGTAAAATGGCATGTGCTAAAATTTAAAATGGATCCAAAGAAAAACCCAGAACAGGCTAAGAAATATATTGCAACTTTTGATGCTGCTGATCCTTGGAAAGCTAGATCGAGTGCTCGTCATGTAACAAAATTTAGTGCATGGGTTTTTCTTCCCAAAATAGATGCCAATGTCATTCTTGTGAGTGCAACAACTGATAAATTGCATGCATCTGAAAGAATAATAAATATTGGAAAATTGATAAAAAAATCTCAATATATTGAATTCTGGAGTAATTTAGCACTACATTCAGATGAATTCGGACAATTTTTGGTTGACCTCTCTGAGGATAAAGAAATTGAAGGTATCCAAGACATCACAAATATGTAATGTTTGGTCAATTTCAACTAAAACAGACTTCTTAAGTTATAAATATATGAGATAATTGTGGTAAACCGCTTAGGAAAAGAATCTTCACCTTATCTTCAACAACATAAAGATAATCCTGTTCATTGGTGGGCCTATTCAGATGAAGCATTTGATGAAGCAAAAAAGACTAATAAACCGATTTTTATTAGTATTGGGTATTCAACTTGTCATTGGTGTCACGTGATGGCAAGAGAAAGTTTCCAAGATGAAGTTACTGCAAATTTCATGAATGATAATTTTATTAATATCAAAATTGACCGCGAAGAATATCCAGATGTAGATAAAGCATATCAAGAAATGTATCAAATGCTTAACCGTAGAGGTGGGGGGTGGCCATTATCAGTATATGCTCATCCAGATGGAGCTCCATTTTTTATAGGAACATATTTTCCTAAGCAATCAAGTTTTGGAATGATCTCTTTCATGAATCTCAATAACCAGATAATAACCTCTTGGAAAGATGATCGAGAAGCTGTTGAGAAACAAGCAACAAATTTAATTAGGGGATTACGTTCACTTGGAGAATATATGTATCAATCTAGAGGGGACTTATCAGACGATTTGTTTGTTAAGGAAATTGAAGGCATACAAAAGAGATTCGATGGCAAGGATGGCGGTATTGGGAGTGCACCAAAATTTCCGAGAATTTCTCTATTCAGATTTCTGTTACAAGAAGGGGTTACAAAAGATTTATCTGATTTAGTAGGGTTTACCCGTTTCACTTTCCATAAAATGGCAAAAGGTGGGATTTATGATCAATTAGGTGGAGGGTTTGCTCGGTATTCAGTAGATGCAAAATGGCTCATACCACATTTTGAAAAGATGCTATATGATAATGCTGGTCTTATTCAACTAGGTTCTGAACTTTTCTCAATTGTAAAAGATCCATTTATTTTATGGGTTGTTCAAGATACAATAAATTGGGTAAAGAGAGAAATGTTAAGCCCTCAAAATGGTTTTTATTCGGCCTTAAATGCTGATAGTGAAGGGAGAGAAGGTAAATTTTTTGTTTGGCAACTAGATGAAATTAATAAAATATTAGGTGATGATTTTGAGATTGCACAATTAAGATATGGGTTAACTCGTAAAGGCAATTTTAACGATCCTCATAATCCAAAAATTAAGGGAATGAATGTTTTAAGTATTGTTAAAACTATGCCCGAAATCGCTACAGAGCTAAATATTGATAAGGAGGATGTATTTAATCGATTAAATAACATTCGTCAAATATTATTTGAAAACCGATTCAACAGAGTACCTCCTTCTACTGATACTAAACAAATAACCGCTTGGAATTGTTTAATGATTAGAGCTCTCTTAGTTGCTGCGGAATCATTAGGTGATGTTGAAGCTGGAAATATGGCCTTAAGGGCCTTAGATTTTATCATTAATGAAAATTTAAATAATAATTTACTTCTTAGAACATTTCAATCAGAAGGGGGGCATATTAAAAGAAATATAGAAGGTGTACTTCCTGATTATAGTTTTCTAATCTCCGCTTTAATTCAAGCATTTGAATACACTGATAATTGGGGTTTCATTGTAATTGCAAATAAAGTTCATAAGTTAGCAGAGATGAAATTTTATGATGAGAAAGCAGGAATATATTTCTTAAACTCATCATCTGATATTAATTTAATAAGCAGAGTCGTCTCAATATCCGATGATTCAATGAGTTCAGGAATGGGGATGATGGTTGAAAACATTTTCAAATTGGGTAAATATACAATGAATCAATTGTTAATTGATAGGGGTAAACAAATTGCGGAAAAATTTGTTGGAAGAATAAATGAATTTCCTGGAAGTATGAGCACTTTGTTAATGGGGGTAACAAATTATATTCGATATCCTACAGAAATTGTTATTGTTAATGATGAAAACAAAGAGCTGGATAAAGGATTTCAATCTGTATATATTCCTCACAGATTGGTTTACCGTTGGAATAATAAGAATAAAACGGATGGAAGACCAAAATGGGATGTTCTAGAATCTAGAATAGATACCGAGCTACCTACCGTATTTGTTTGTCAAGGAATGACCTGTTCACTTCCAATAACTAGTGTACAAGATTTAATTAAAGAATTGAGTTCCAATAATCAAACATCAGAATAAAGCCATGGAAGTTTACGAACAATCGCATCATCCGCAAGTGCTTCAGTCGCTTCTGCAATTCCTAATTCTGTTAAATTGGTCAATATATCAAAAACTAACTTACCTATTTCTTTATCCTCTGTGGATTCAATTAATTGCTTTAAACATTCGATGGTTCCTTTAACACCATATTTATTTTTATATAGTATATTATGTCGTCTAACCCATCTAATAAATGCTTGAAATGTATCTTCAACATCTTTTGCTTTTTTAAGTACGATTAAATAATTATCAGTGTCACTGAAATCCGCAAATCTGGCAACGTATTCAATATTCCAATCAATCAATACACCTGGTAGTTTTATTTTTTCTTTGAAATCTTCTTCCCATGATATATTAGGATCTTGACATAATATTGTCGCAGCTTTGTACTCTCCACTAATATCTTGAATTAAGACTCTAAATCCCCATATATTTGATTCGACAGGAGTGTTTCTCAAATTATCAAATGATAACCTTGGAGGTTTATATGATTGGGTTGTTGTTAATATATTCCCTATTCTTTCCTTTATATCTCCTAACTTTCCGTCTTTAATTGCTCTATGTATTTCTTCGCTTGGTAACATCGAGAGAGTATACATTAACCTTTCATCACCCCCTTGTAAGGATTCAGTCGTCCAATATCTTAGATCAAATGACTCGCTGATAATAACAAATGGACTGGGGCTTCCTAGTAACTTGTAAGACAGAGTAGAGGGATCACTTTGAACGAAATCTTCTGCTAATAACCCGGTAATCCTCCAATTAATTGCTAATTCTCTGTAGATATCCTGAATATAATCTTGCATAATTCTGGTAAGTTTACCTTCCCTTTTCGCATGGTGCAGTAAGCGTTCAAGAATAGCTGGTATTTTTCCTATTCGATAACCATTCCCATTTGTAGCAATTTTCTCAAAATTAATAATTATCGGTAATACATCTGGATCCTCATATTCACTTTCAATTTTCTTTTCAATTTCAATTTCATCTTGAAGTTTATCAAATTCAGTTGCTGCTTCTAATGCTGATAAAAGGTCAGATTCTAATCCTAATAACATATCATCTGAATCACTTGAATCACCTTCTTTTTTATCAAATCCAAAGTCTTCAAGTTCAGCAAAAGGATTATCAATTTCCGCAGATTTGACTTTTATTTTCTCTTTTTTATTTTTTTTCTCCGGTTTAACTTTTACTTGAGATCGAGGTTTATCACCTTCTGGTGTAAGTTTTCTAACTGGTGTTATGATGAAATTTTCTTCTAATTCAGAGATAATTTTTTCTAATTGTCGATCTAATACTTCAATTATTCTGAAATAAGACCAGATATAAGGAAGAGAACTAAAAGCTTCTTTGAACTCTAATAACCTTGCCTTTGCTTCTGGTAATGTGGTTCTTAACATAACAGGTTCTTTCATATAATGGTCTACACTATCAGCATTTAATTCAGTGATATCTGCATCTTCTGAAACCAAACTTTGCCAACTTTTTGGATTAATACTTTGTCTACTAACTAAATTTGCTGGTGTAAAAAAGAAAAACCATGCTAAAGGAACAAAACCTTCTGCGGTAAATGATGGAATTATATCTAAATCCTGCCCCGACGGTGCACTGCCTAAATATAGTTCAGAACTTTTACTACTTAATTCTCCTTCAGTTGCCATTACCATATGAATAATAATACTTGGTCTACTTTAATTCTTTGACTTCAAATCGAATCAGTATTCTTAGTTGTACTATTCTTAATGCTATCATCTTGAATTTTTTTTAACTTAAAATCATTGATCTACAAAATATTTTGGATTATTAAGATAATATATTATTACATCATTTTTTTTTTGAAAAATGAGAATTGAACCTTTATAGTACAAGTTTATGAAGATATAAAAGAAGTTTAGATATTTTTGATTTGCAATTAGGTAATTTATTATAAGCATAATTTTTATCATAATTTCAGTTGCGTATAACCACAAAATGCCCGCTTAAAGATTGTTCGATCAAAAATACAATTGATATTGAAGAACCTAATATCGAAATAGCGGAAGGTGGAATTCCATCTCCATCTTATGGTCGGTCTGGTGTTATACAACTTAGCTTATCGCATCCTGGACATGTTATAATAATTGATGTGGATGCCAATGGTGATGTGAGGAAATATCTCACTGTACCTAAAATTGATTCAATTGTTGACCATTACAATATGACTGTGGCAAATCGGATACATCAAAACCATTCTAAGTTTCACACATTTTTCGTTTTAACGAAAGATAAAAATTGGCGAGAGTTTTTTGTACAAACGGGATCTAACTTTCTTGAATTCGATGATATAGATGATTTTGCAATTATTTCGAAACCGAATTATCTTGAATTAAGATTAGACAAATTCAGTGTAATTATTTCAGACAACCTTGATATAATAAATGAATTACAATCTAATATTTCCTTAATTATTGAAGAAAATCGTTTAAGTACTTCGTTAAACACAATAATGGAAAATATATCTTTAATAGATATTATAGGGATTGCGTTAGATGAAAAAAGGTTAATGGCAAATGAAAAGCCATTACAAGCTGATATCATTATTACTAATTTAGATGTTGCTTCTGTATTCTATATGGTTCCAGACAAAGAATCAATAGGTTTGTTTTCATTAGAAATTCTCGATCATCTTCCATTTTAGTAGTATTATTTGAAAAATCATCTGATAAGCATTAATCCATTGTGTTTAAATCTTTGCAATTATAAGGCTAAACCATTTTTGAGATATATTGATAATAGATATCGTTCGTCATGCAGAAAGTGAAGGTAATAAATTAAAGATGCTTCAGGGGCAATTTAATTCTCAATTGTCTGAAAATGGTAGATTACAAGCAAAATCTTTAGGTGAGATTTTAGATTTTCCTTATAACGGTGTATATTCTTCTCCTTTGGATCGAGCACTGGAAACCGCAAAAATCTCAATATTTGGAAAATACTCAGATCAAATAATTGAAATTGAGGGATTACAAGAAATGAGTTTTGGTTTATTAGAACAAGTTCATTTTAGTGAATTTTCCAATAAACAAGCTGATATGTGGAATAAAATGAAAACGGAGGTTAATTATAAAGAGCACGAAGGGGAAAGTGGAATTGAATTTTATAATCGAGTGATATCATCAATTGAATATATAATAGAAGAATCCAAGAAGAAAAACCATCAAAAAATCCTATTATTTACTCATGGGGGGGTTATACGAATTTTATTTCAATTTTATCTTAAACTAGAGAAACCGTTTGTTAAGAATACACAGATCATGAGGTTTTGCTATTCGAAAAGTAGATTAACATTTCAGAAACAAATCAATTTTTAATTATTATTTACCAACTATTGGTTCAATACTGTAATCAGATTGTAAAACTAACTGGTCATGATTTCTGAAATGTTGCCAAAATACAAATATTGCAATCAAGTATAATACTGATGCAATAACAAATGGTTCCACGAATTTTTCTTGATTAAAATAAAATCCTCCAATCAAAAATCCAATTGCAGAAAATATTGACGCTCCGGCCTGTCTTAGTGCTTCCATGGTGGTTCTTTCTTCGTCGTCAACGGTTTCCATTGCCAAAGCTGATTCTGTTGGACCTGTTGAATTCATAAATAAACCACGTGATAAATAGAAAAATCCAGCAAAGAATAACCAACTAGAAAATGGAATTAAAACCATAAATACTACACTAATTAGCCTGGTTCCTACAATCATGTTGACCTTCCCATATTTATCAGCAAGAATTGGTGAAATTATATTTCCAATGGCAATAAAAAATGAACCAATTGCAAAGATTATTGATATTTGAGCAGGATTAGCTGCATACTTCAATAAAAAGAATATTTCAAAGAAATTAACAAACAATGCCGCTCCAAGTCCAATGAAAATTGAGGATATAACGAATACACTAATTGTTCTCCAATGTTTTACGTTTTTGAATGTTAATCGGGCCGAAACCGACATTTCTTTTGCTTTTTGTTTCAAAATTGGATCTTCCTTTAAGAAAAATGCAGGTAGAAGTGATAACCACCAAAAAATGACACTAATGAATAATGCTACTTTGAGAACAAAAATTGCATTGTTCCCAGACACAATTGGATTCCCATAAAGTATAGTTGCAATAAATAAAGGGACCACCCCTGCAATAAGGTTACCACTCATTGAAGCAAATGTTGACATTCCTGATGTTACAGAAAACAAATGAACTCTCTCTTTAGAAGTTGATTGTTCATAAATAAAAGGTGCCTCTGCAATAGAATGAATACTCATAACTGCAGATCTAGAAATATGTGCAACCATGACAAAAATTGGACTATGGAAAAATATTATCGAGAAAACAGCAGAAGCCCCGAGAAAATCTCCTATAATGAAACTCCATTTTTTTCCTATTTTATCAACGATAATTCCATTGAATGGTGCCATGATTCCTGAAACTATTGAACCCATAGCAAATAATAAAGCAATAAAATAAACCGTTCCAAAATGATTTCCAAGAAAATCTACACCATTTCTGAAAACATACAATAAATAGAAAGCATAGATTATGGTCCTAACACCATAAGTCAATGACATACCTTGAACATGGATTATGTATAATCTTGCGTTTCTTCCAAATGAATTAATTTTTTCACCATAAGTTTGTGGATTCTCAAGATCTATTTTATCGCGTTTTAACAACCAGATTCCAGATAATAAAATTAGAATAAATAGGAGTATACCCGCGGAAACAAATACAATTGATATAGAGCTAAATTCAGAACCTGTATCTAATTCATCCCTGATTAAAGTATCCCCCTCCTGATGTCCTGATACCGTTCCTAAAGTCCTTAACAATATAAATAACAAGGCCAATATAATAAAATATCTGATTTGCACGAATTGATTGTTAATTTGAATATCTTTCCAATCTTTATGCATAAATTTTATTCCAACTTATTTTAAATAAAGTATTACGTTTATAAACTTTATATTTTCTCATAACCGAGTGTCTGATCATTGTCCGATAATTGAATAGTAACTTCTAATATCCTAAATTTGAATTATATATTAAATTCAATATTATCTAAGAATAAACGACTTTGACTTAACTATTTTAATTTAAAATAAACTCGACAACCATTATCTTCTAATTTATTTATGATTGACTTGTTTAAACCATCATCAAGATTGATACGATTTTCATAAATTTGAAGTACTTGTAATTTTTTTATTTTCAGAAGGGTTCTTGGCAGTCTTTTAATATTATTATTTTCAAGATTTAAACGAATTAAACTTTCCAGCTCCCCTATAGAATCCGGGATTATTTTTATTTGATTATTACCAAGATCAAGGTATTTAAGATTGATTAGTTTACCGATTGAGGAAGGAATAATCTCCAATTCATTTTTCCAAACAGAAATATTGACTAAATATTTTAAATTACAAATTGAATTTGGTAATTTTGATAATCGATTATCAGCCAAATATAATTGTTCTAGGTTTTGTAATTGTGAAACGGATCCTGGTAAATGTGTTATTTGGTAACTGGATAAATTGATGGAGATAATCTTATTATTTCGCATCCCGTAAATGGCATCCTTTCTGATTCTTCCCTGAAATCCATCAAATAGGCGTATCTCGGCTAATACTTTTTCAAGGATTTGAAATTCACTCAAGGTATATTTTATACATTGTATTTTCATACTTAAAAATCCTCTTGTTATGAATTTACCCGATTCTATATTGCAAGTTTATCATTGTAAAAATTAACCACAAGTGAAAATATATTAAATCAAAGTACTTAACTTACATCAAGATTTAGCTGACTTGAATTTGAAGGCAAAAATAGAATGGCTTCAAGAGTTATTATTTCCCCAAATGATTCTATTCATGGGAAATCTTTTCTTATTTTACACAATAGGTAATGGAATAATATTGGATAAAGATGTAAGTGGAGACGATATTAAATCAACAGAGGGTGTGATTAATTTCAGCAATGATTTTCTGCTGGATTTCATTACAATGCTAATTCTGAGTACCATACTATTTTATCTGATGATTATTAAGTTCAAACAAAATGGGTTACGAGTATTATTCAGTTTTTCCTTATTTTTTATTTATTTTGCATCCATCTATGAGATCGTAATTATATCAAAAAATACTTTTTCAGAAAATCTCTTACTCTCATCAATTTTAATGTTAACCTTATTGTTTTTAATCCCATTGAGTATTAATTTTCTTTACATTTTTAGCTTTGGAATATATAAACTGGGAATTAGAAATATGGGGTTAGTGATTTCGGGATTATTGGCAGGTCGATTAATTGCAATATACCTTGATTTTACATCTTTAATTGTTATTTCCATCGTTTTGATTTTCTATGATATTTGGAATGTCTTTAAGGGTCCATTAACTAAATTAATTGGAAAGCCCACGATGCGAGATCAAGCTTCAATAAATAATCCAGCTTCATTTAATCATGATGTGTATCTTAAGCAGATATGTTCTGAAGGGATTCCGGTTTATATTTCAAAAAATAGTAATGTAATTATTGGACTTGGTGATTTATTTTTCTTTTCGGCCTTGATGTATCGAGCATTAATAATTTGGGATCTTTTAGGGATATTATTATCATTCACAGCAATCATATTAGGTTTACTTTTAACAATGAAATTGTTGATGTACATAAGCCCCTTACCTGGATTACCAATTCCAGTAAGTTTTACTTTATTGATTTTCCTATTTTTGGAGTTATTTAATTAGGTGATATTAATGTCTGCAGGAATTATTATAGCACTGGTTTTCTATCTGATGTCTTTACTCATACTGATTTATCATCTTTTCTCAAAAGAAAAAAATCATTTTCTTATTAGTATAATATTGATTATCATTGGATCATTCACATTTCAGTTAACAGAAAGTTTCAGTTCTGAATATCTATTATTTTTCATTGCGATCATTTTCTCTTTTATTGGAGATTTATTTATGGCAAGAAAAATAAAATTAGTAGAATCAAGAATTGTAAATGGTACTATTGGATTTGGAGTTGCTCATATATTTTACATTCTTGCCTTTTATAAATTAGGTCCACAAAGTATCGAATTGTGGGAATTAGGTGTAGGAATAATTTTACTCTGTTTCCTCTATTATTTTGTTATTTATTCTCCTGAACTTCATAAATCCTTGAAAGTAGCTACTTTTGTTTATGCGATGATTATTGCCATATTATTTGTAGTTATACTAGATTTTAGTAATAATTCAAGTATTAGGCCCTTATCATCCATTATTGCAGTAATTGGGATAATTTTATTCATTTTATCTGATAGTATTATTTCTTATTCCGAATTTAAGAAGGAGATTACTTATTCAAAAGAAATTATCTCTATTACATATGTAATTTCTCAAATTCTGCTCCAACTAACTCCAGTTATTTTGGTGATTTGATGTCTGAAAAAAATAGTTCAATCTTTCAAGATAGGCCATTTTACCTTCTTTCATCATCAAAAAACATCATATTACCTGAACATATTAATCAATTTAAAAATCGAAATCCTGAACTTTCAACTTTTGTAGACTCCTTTCCAATTGAATTAAAACCAATTCAATTGAGCAATTTCGAAGCATTTTGTTTTTGGATTATTGGTCAACAAATAAGTGGAAGGGCAGCGAACGCAATTATTAAACGGTTTCAAGAATATTTTATTACTATATCGCCAAATGAGATCTTATCAAAATCAGTTCCAGAACTTAGAAGTATCGGGCTTTCAAAGAACAAAAGCCTTTATCTTCATAATTTAGCAAATTTTTTCTTAAACAATGAATTTCCTGATTTTAAATTAATGAGTAGTCGTGAAATTATAGCATATTTTTCACAAATCAAAGGAGTAGGAGAATGGACGGTTCAAATGCATTTAATTTTTTCTTTTGGTAGATTGGATTTATTTGCAAGTAAGGATTTAGTTGTTCGTAAAGGTATCCAAAAATTGTATAATCTTGATCACACACCTTCAGAAAAAGAGGTTCTACTACTATGTGAAAAATGGACAAACTTAGCAACCTTAGGAACCATTCTTTCTTGGGCAATGATGGGTGAATAAAATTGTTATCAATTTTATTATTTCTATTTATTTAATTTGTTACCTTTAGAAGCTTAATAGAAAACATTTTTATCATTGTAATCGAGAAATTGTATGGACAAAGTGTCAAATCTATCTTACAAGGACATTGCTTTAAAATTAGTAAAAGATGTTTATGAGGATGGAAATCTAGACATTTTAGATGATATTATACATCCAGAATATACTTCAGATGTATACTACGGTGATTACAATGATTTTGGTTCAGGAATTGATAACTTCAGAAAAAGAATAACTAAATGGCAAAAATCCTTTCAGGAAAAATATTCAATTAAGCAGATGATGGAAAATAACGAGGCTGCATTCTGTTATTATACCGTTAAAACAAAACAAATTGGCGATTGGTTTGGTAAAAAACCTAAAGACAAAACAGCAATTGTTGAGGGTTTTATCTTATTTAAAATGAAAAATAATAAAATTTTTCGTGTAATTCATAAATTCGATTTCCATGATTTATGGTCCCAACTCGGTTATTTAGTAGATGATAGTGAATATCAACTTCCGGAAGGACTATCTGCATCTGAAGAAATTCCTAAAATTGAACTTAATCAAACTCTAGTAAAAAAATTAGAAGAAAATTACTCTATATTACAGTCTTCAGCAATTCAGTATAAAGATTTATTACAATATGCGAGTTATGTTGGAAAATTTCTGGATATAAGTGAGAAGGGTATGAGATCTCTTGCAATTTGTGTTATATTAGAATGGCAAAAAGAAATGAAAATGCATCAGAGCGATTTAACAGGACAATTACCTCAAGAACTGTTAATACAGACAATTGATATTATGGAACGAGGGAAACAAAAATTAAAAAATTTGCTTATTTTACCCGATGATGCTGTTTACATTGATAAAATATTTGATAATTTAGTAAATTTTTTTGCTAACGCTTATAGCAAGTGAAAACAATCTAATCCCAATTCTGAAATGATAATGTGTTTAAATCAGATTGAATTTTTCTAATACGGTAGATATGATTAATAAAGAAGACTTACAATGGGTATTCAACAGAAATTCTAATGCAAAAGCAATTTTAAGAAAATTGGGTGAAGGTATTGATACACGAATTTTCGTTGGAAAAGATACCATGCTTTCTTTTGTCAGAATTGAGCCAAATACTCAAGGAAGTATTCATAAACATCCAGAGGAGCAATGGGGATTACTTCTTGAGGGTAAATGCATACGATCACAAGATGGTATGGATATTGATATGGTTACCGGAGATTTCTGGTACTCTGCTCCAAATGTTTCGCATGGGATTAGAACAACTAACGAATCAGCAGTTATTCTTGATATTTTTAGTCCTCCTAGATCCGCATATAGAACTGAAGGAACCGGATTTGAAGCTTAAATCATATTTGTAAAATTATTATCAGCTAACAATAAAATTAATTTAATTCTTGCTGAGCTCATTTAATTCTTACATATCTTATACTATAGTTAACAAATCTTCTTATCGACACGTTTTCTTTGTGTTATAGTTAATTCTCGTGATCAGAACATTATTTTTGTATATCGCGTTCAGAGTCAAACTGCTATTTCAAGGATTTCGACTTACTATGATTGATGATCCATTTATCACAAATATTCTATTTTTTCCTCGAAAGTCCCCCAAACCTATGAATTTACCTCCACATATACAAACGTTGGAATTTAAAATTCATGATAGTATTTCAATTGGTGGGATTATTTATGTTAAAGAAAAATCGTTACCCACAATTCTAATGTTTCACGGGAATGGAGAAATTGCCGAGGATTATCGAAATTTCTATAATTTGTTCCATGATTGTAATCTCAATCTTGCAGTTGTAGATTACAGAGGATATGGTTTTAGCTCAGGGAAACCAAATTTCTCGTCCTTAATTGCAGATGCTATTCCAATATTTACTAAATTTCAGAAATGGACAGTAGAAAACAAGTTTTCTCCTCAATTATATGTTATGGGTAGATCCTTAGGAAGTATATGTGCTTCAGAAATTGGTTCTAAAAATCCTGAAGGTTTACTTGGCATCATCTTTGAAAGTGGTTTCGCAAGTTTACATAATATGATTACAAGATTGTTTGGTTATGAGAGAAAAGATATCACCACAGATATGTTATCAGAATTATCTAATGATACGAAAATGAAGGCTATTACTAAACCAGTACTTGTTATTCATGGAACTGATGATATGATAATTCCTCACTCTGAAGGAAAATTAATTATTGATTCCTTAATTAATACAGTAGAAACCAGATTTGTATCAATATCACGTGCAGGGCATAATGATATTTTTTCTTTCACAAATGAATATTCCAATGGATTGAAAGAATTTGTGGCTAAAATAAATGAATGATCTTTGGAAAAATAATTTAGAATTCTATCTCAAATATCAATTTAGTTCATGATTTAAAATTGTATACTTATTTTATTTGTTTTATCTTTGAGTTCGTAAGGTCAAGAACACATTACTTTCAGTCACCTCTTTGATTCTGTACTTAAATACTTAAAATAACTAATATGAAACAGTGAGTATTCTTACGAGAACTTTGCGAGTTCAAGTTTATCCAGAAAAACAAATCAAAAAAGAATTAGAAAGAACTTTTGAAGAATATTCCAAAGCGGCTCAAGTTGCATATAACTACGCTTACACCAACGATACTTCTAATCGAATAAAAATTCATCATGCAATTTACAAATCTGTTCGCGAAAAGTCCTCACTCAATTCCCAACTTGTAATTAATGCAAAAAACAAGGCTGTTGATGTAATCAAGAGCTTGAAGGCAAAAAGAATAAAACGACTTGTAAATTTCTCCAATAAAATCCCCATTCGATATGATTACCGATCTTCAACCATATTTCATGAATCGAGATATGTGACTCTCTCCACAACTAATAAACGAGTGACACTTCAATACTTTCTTCCTAAATGTTATCAACAGTATGTTGATTGGGAATTTCGTAGTTTTGAATTGTTGAAAAGAGGTAATAAACATTTTCTACATTTTGTTGTCAGAAAGTATTCTAAAGTAAAAGGAAAACATTCTGGTCAATTTATTGGCATTGATCGTGGTATAAAGCATATAGCAGTAACATCGCAAAATAAATTCTACAATGGTATACGTCTTCGTGAGACAAAAAATCGATATTTTAGACTCAAACGTGGACTCCAGAAGAAAGGCACTCCATCAGCAAAGAGAAGATTAAAACAAATTGCTGGTAGAGAAAGACGGTTTCAGAGGGATCAGAACCATTGCATTACAAAAAAAGTCATTCAAAATATGAAATCAAATTCAACAATAATACTAGAAGATTTAATCAAAATAAGAAAAACTGCAAGATATCGTAAAAGATCAAGACAGAGTAGAGAACTGAATTCTTGGGGTTTCTATCAATTTCAAATTTTTCTAGAGTACAAAGCTAAAGAAAAAAATATTGAAATTATATATGTCGATCCTGCATATACATCACAACGATGTAATAAGTGTGGATATATATCTCGCAAAAATCGGAATGGTCCTCATTTTTTGTGTACATCATGTGATTTCAATCTTAATTCAGATCTTAATGCTTCACGTAATATTGAAGATAAATATTTTGATGATGAATATGTATTGAATAAACTAGCTCAGAAGGCTATAGGTTTTCTGAGAGGGGCTCCCGTCATTATCCCTATCGTAGCATCCTAGGATAGCTACAAGAAAAGGTAACTTTAAAAGTATACTTTTTTGAATGATCTAATAAGAAATATGAAATCAATTGATATTAGAATAAAATAGTATTTCATTCTAAATTGGGTTCATTTAAAATTTTAGGATGCCATGGTGATTTTAAAATATGAGGTTGGCAAATTCTTCTGTATCAGTAATGTATTAACTAATGATCCAAACTCAGTCATTCCAAAAGACATATAACAACTCTTTACTTTAATATTTTATGAACCTTATAATTACTAGTCATAATATAAAGAATGAACTTGTAAATCCGGGATATTCAGTTATTCCGGCAGAGGAATTATATTTTTCTCCAGTATTAGATGAGGAAAAAGCCAAGTTTCTGAAGGATTGGAACAAATTAGAAATTGACAATCACATGATGGATGGTGGAAAGTACAGATTACGACGATATGGTCGGTTCACTTTCGATAATGAAACAGAGAAACTTGATTATCAAGGCGAGGTCAAATATTTTCAGACTGAAGAACTAAATACTTTTGCAGGTGGTCAAGTAAGAAAATTTGCTCCACTATTTGATGAGACAGTTCAAAACAATTTTTTACGAGAGTTGATCCTTTTTGATTTTAACCAACTTCCAATTAAAGATGAATTTCAAAATATTAAATGGAATGTAGGCATACACCAAATTCGAATTCTTGCTGAACCTGGAAAAAAAGGCCAACCTGCCCCTGAGGGAATACACAAAGATGGAGAAATGTACACAGTCCAGCATCTTATTGAAAGGAAGAATATCGAAGGTGGAGAAAATGCGGCTTATGATAATGATAAAAATCGGATCGCCAAATGGATGCAATCACAAAGGTTTGATTCATATTATTTTGAAGATGATGTGATTTACCACAGTGTTAGTCAAGTAACTTCTAAAGATGAATCTAGTATTGGTTATCGAGATGTTTTATTGATCGATTTTGATCCAATTAAAGATTAAAAATATTCTCAAGTGAATTGAATAGTAATGTATACAAATTTTAATTCTGTAGAAATTGAGGAAATTTCCCAAGAATACTCAATTGGTGAGATTATTAAATATTATCCAATGTCAGGTGGATTTACAAATTCAAGTTATTTTATTCAAACAATGAAGCAAAAATATATTTTGACTATTAGTGAAGGTAAAACCGAACAACAAGTCGTGATGATTGCGAATTTATTAAATCATCTGCAACAGCATCATTTTCAAACTAATGAAGTTATTCAATCAAGAAATGAAGAATTTGTTTTTCTATTTAATAACAAACCAATCTATTTGAAAAAATTTCTAGAAGGAACTATTGCAGAGAAGCCGAATGTCAAATTCATTGAGCAATTAGGAACACAAATTGCAAAATTAAATAATATCCCCGTTCCAGATACTATAAGTTCAGTACATCCATACGGCCTATCGTATTTTGATGAAGTTATCTCAACAGATCTTGATCATCCATATATTGAGTGGCTTAGGACCAAATCAAATTATTTACAAGAATCTATCCCTGATCATTTACCAAAAGGTCTAGTCCATGGTGATATATTTCCTGATAATTTAATCCAGACAGAAGGAAATTTGAAAGCGATTATTGATTTTGAAGAATTCTCTAATTCTCCTAAGATTTTTGATTTAGGAATGGCCACAATTGGAATGTTCTCGGACTTTGATGCAATTGATATGAATATTCCCCGAGCCTTAATTAAAGGATATCAAAAAGTGAGGTTATTAGATTCTTTGGAGAGACAAAATTTGAAATTATTTATAATATATGCCGCAGTAGCCACTTCATTTTGGAGATTCCGACAGTTTCATATCTTATTTCCCAACTTAGACAAATCAAGACGTTACGAGCAAATGGTTAATTTTGCCGACAGCTTTTTTGTTATGGATAATTATAAATTTATGAGCGAAATTTTTGATTAAAATTTATTAGATCTCATATTCTAACCCAATATCCGTCCTATATCTAATTCCATCAAAATTCTTTGGAATTATATTATATACATTCTCTCTTGCTTCAGATATTGTTTCCCCTGTCCCCACTATTACAAAACTCCTTTTTTTGGTTGTAATATATTTACCATTGATTTTATCGACATACGCAATTCTGAAATTATTTTCGATACCAGAGGGAATTGATATATGTTGACCAATTTGAGTATTTTCGGGAAAACCTTCGGGTACCAAATATAAGGCACAAGTAGCAGATTTAGTGAATTTTACTGTTTGATTATCAATTGAATTAGTAGACAAGGAGTCAATAAGATCCAATATTGGAGTTTCAAGTATAGCAAATATGTTGAAGGCCTCTGGATCTCCCATTCGTGCGTTGAATTCAATAATTTTTGGTCCATCTTCTGTAATCATAAATTGACCATATATTGCACCTTTGTAATCTCCATTTTCTTTTTTCAAGGCTTTGAGAACATCCTTCATTATCTGTTTTGCTTCAATCAAATGATTATCACTTAAGTACGGAAGTGTATGATTTGTAAAACTACACGAACCCATTGAGGCTGTATTTGGGCCTTTGTCTCCATTGAACGCCCTCTTGTAATCTTTGACAAGTGGTAGGAAAACTATCTGTTCGCCATTTGCAAATCCTTGTAATGAAAATTCAACCCCTTTTACTATCTCTTCTATTACCACTTTTCCATCATTTGATATCAACAATTTTGCATATTCCAAAATTTCTTCTTTTGATTTTAGATGATCCCCAAAAACTCTTACTCCATTGCCTCCTGTTAACCCATCTGGTTTAACTGCTACTTCGAGAGATTTATCCAAATAACTCTTAACATCCGATTCAGAGCTACATATGACATAATCAATGTTTCCATTTATTTCATTACGTGTAATAAATTTTCTCATATAGCTTTTACTGGCTTCAATTAGTGTATTTTTTGCTGATGGGCTAAATACTTCTATTCCAAATTCTTCAAGCCAATCACCTATCCCCTCCAATGAGGGTGATGTTTGTCCAATAATAACCAAATCTATTTGATTTAACCATTCATCCAAAAGTCTTTCATTTCGATTATACGGTGCTTCTAATACTCCAATCGAAATCTCCTTTATACCTGGATTGATTTTTGGTGCCCAAGTAATTATATTTGCATTACTTTTGATTAGTGCTAAAGCCCAGGCATGCTCCTTACCCCCACTGCCAAGCAGAAGTACTGTTTTGCTCATGATTATTCTAATTTAATCTCGAGCATTTAAAACATTAAGTGAAAGACCATATTTTGAAAATAAGGGAAAGTAAGACTTAAAAAAAAAATTGTTCGATAAGCTATACATTTACATACTTGAAATTAAAAAGACTCGTAATATGTGTTTAGAGTTAAAATTTAACATCGAAAATTTCGATAAATGGAAAACCAATTTCGAAAAAAATGTGGGATTAAGAAAAGAACACGGATCAAGAGGTGCAATCGCATTCACAGATCCAGAAAAACCAAATGAGGTTACCATCGTTATAAAAGCAATGAACAAAGCTAATATGGCAAGAGCTAACGAAACAGGGGAGTTTCAAAGTGCAATGAAAGAATCTGGAATTGTTGGAGAACCTCAGATGAGATTCTTAAATTATGTGACTGAAGTTGATAACTAAGAATCAATATCATTAAATTCAAATGCTTCTTACCTGGATTTACAATACCATTTTCATTAACCGCTATATTTGTAACCCTTATTTATTATAGAAAGAATAAATGAAACCACATTATCATCCAAAATCGGTTTTCAGAATAATTGAATACCGAATATAATAGAGGCTTTCATAGCAATTTCATTTTATAAATATTAGATGGTCTAATTAAGTGTAAATCGATGAATGATTTCTTGAAGTTGCTGAGCGAGTAATGACAGTTCGTTAGATGTTGTTGAAATTTCGTTTAGCATAATAACTTGTTCAGAGGTGGATATATTTAACTGATCACTACCTATTACTGTGTTTTCAGCGACTTCACTTATAATATGAACCTCTTTTAACATATCCTCAACATTGTTTTTTATATTGACTTCGATTTCCGCAATTAGATCTGCAATCTGATTCGCCGATTCTTTGGTCTCCTCTGAGAGATTACGCACCTCATCTGCAACCACATCAAAACCAAGACCAAATTTTCCTGCTTTTGCAGCTTGGATTGATGCATTTAATCCAAGAATATTTGTTCTCTTTGCTACTTTCACCACAAATTTGGATGCTTCTCCAATCCGATGTACAGCTCCTTCAACATCCATAAGGTGTTCCTCTAAATTCTTAGATATTCGATCTAACAGAAGATTTTGTTCTGATGCACCCAAAGTGAACTCATGAACAGTCTCAGATACCTCAATAACTGATGCTGAAGCTTCTTGTGCGCCTGCTGCCAGTTCCTCTGCAATACTTGCAAGTCTTGTTGAAGCTGCCTGCTGTGTCTTCAATATCGTACTCAGATTATTAACCATATCATCAAATCCTTTCTGCATATCTCCGAATTCACTACTTGAATACTTTATCCTCCTTCTCAATGAGGCGATATTTCCACTTGAGAGTTTTTCATAGTCTTCGCTCATTGAACGAAGTGAACGAATTAATTGTAATGCAGTGAGGAGAAGCAACACGGTAATTCCGATGATTAAAACTACTGAAGTGACTTGAATAAGATCATAAAAATTCTCCCGAACATTCTCCAATATTTGGGTAAATGCTTCTGAAAATGCTGAAGATTCTAGATTAAGCGCCTCGAGAGCAAATAATACTGCGGTTGAAACTTGATAGACAATCTCATAAATATTATCATCAATCAGGGCTTGGATATCTATTAATCCAGTGTAAATACTTTCAATCAGATATACCAGATCTTGAATTTCAGGAACAAAATCATCAGTACATATAGTAATAATTGCATCTAAGCTTGATTGTTCATCAGAGAGAACTGTTCCATTAATGAGATATGCTTCTTCGTTAATAAATTTAGTCTGATTACTGATGACGAAATTGAAC
Source organism: Candidatus Heimdallarchaeota archaeon LC_2 (assembly GCA_001940725.1). Next base: position 25,089 of record MDVR01000150.1, read on the forward strand.
TCGGTGATAAATTGATCAAGTCCTTTTTCACTGGTTCCATCACGAATCGCTACAACTTGAAGTAGATTAGACCAAGCCACAAGGATTTCTTCAATGTGTCCACCTATTTCATAAAATCGATCTTTTGTTTCGAACATATATCTTAAAGTGATCGATTCATTGACAGGAACACTTGGATCAATTCCAATGATTGCCAATGTGTTTTCTGAATTATTCAACTTATTTTGAATTACACTTAATTCTGTAATATCTAGATTATGAATTGAATCATGAACGGTTTCTTCAATATTAACAACTGTATTATCTTTAAAACTGAGATTAGTTGTCAGAAAATTCTCAATATATTCTTCATGTATTACTCGGTATTGAGTCGTATTTTCCAGAATCTGTGCAATATTATCGCTACTTTCCTGTTGAAGTTGTATTATTTCAAGAGACGCATCCCCTACCCCTTGTTTATTTATTATATCTCCTACTCCAGATATTAAATCTGCATCAACTCTCATTAAGCCAAAATCATTGGTTTCGTTAACTTTTATCTCATAATTGGTTGTTTCCCGGTTTATCAGTTTTGTAATAGCTTCATTTATTTTTATTTCGTATTCATTAATGACCCTATTGGCTTCAATTCCTCCCGTAACTGTGTTGAAAAGTAACAAATCGATGAAGTTTTCATAGTTCAACCGTCCCATTTTCTCCACGATTAACTCCAGCTGAGCAAGATCTAGCAATATTTCCGCATCAAATTCTAAATGTCTGTTTCCCTGATCCTCAATTGATGATTGAGTATCCTGAGAATCTGTAATTAGGGTAGCCTGCAATATCAGTGCAGTAGCAGTTATAATAGTAATCAGAAGTAATCTGAATCGAATGTTGAAAATTATACTCAAACCTGTCATTTGAACAATTCAACCCTATTCTAGTTTTTCTAGTAATTTGATAAGTTCAAGGTCGCCATCAGCCGGGGGACTCCAATCCACGTGAATAACATCTACTCCCTGTTCTTCTAAGTCATCGGCAAACATTTCTATTCCAATATTGATAACTTTGAGTTCCTTATTAATCAAATTTTCTTCTTCAGTCATTTCATGTCCTCCCAGGACTCTGAATAATGAATAATTCCCGATCAAGTTATTATCTTACAGATAATCATGTTGACTTTTTGTATTTGGATGCATACTCAATAGGTGTGTCTGCTGACCTTAGGGTTAAAAAACAAGGCAAGATCGGAATTATTCATAGTATATTCCAACGTGTAATTAATATTACTGTTTCAGAAAATCGGTTGATTAGTATAGTTGGACAAGAAGTGGGACAAGGACCACTGAATATTCTCTTAAATATTCCTATTAAATTGAATCTGACAACAATTGGGGTTAAAATTGGCGATATAGTCACACGAATCGGTGGGTTGATTATTATCGGCGAGAATTTAATTAAAATTTCAATCTCAGATGTTAAATTATGGAAACCAAATATAGACTATCAAGATAATTTACAACCCTTAGAAAGCATTTTATCAAATATTGATGTGTTGAAAGATGTCACCCTTACCTCGGGCCCTCTAAATGGTCTTGGTGAATTAATTTTTTTCAGTCAAATTGACGGTTTCAATGTTTCCAAAACTACGAAATTAGGTCCGGTTGCATTTTTTGCTTCACCATACATTGTATCCTTACTTAA
>MDVR01000151.1 GCA_001940725.1 Candidatus Heimdallarchaeota archaeon LC_2
GGATGAAGTTGCTGATGAAATTGAAGAAACAATTAAATCAGAACAAGAAGAAGCACCTGTAATTGCAGAAGTAGAATTAAATCTTGAAAGTACTCAAAATTCAACTCAAAATGGTCTTAAGCTTGAAATAACCCAACAATTTGAAGCTGCATTTAATAAAATCAAAGATAAACTAAAATCAGAAGAAGAAAAAGAAAAAAGTTCTTAAGTACTATATGTGGTTAACTTGAATAAATTAAATAAAAATAAGTTGAACGGTTAATAGTGGAAATTCATTAGAAAAATTTTAATTATATTTCGTTATTATTTATTCTGTCTTCTTACTTGTTTCCCCCTTCTCCATAAACGCAAAATAAGCAAACCCAGCTGCGATTATTCCATAAAGGAATACATTGAGCCATTCCATCCCATTAGCATCGGTATCATCATCAAGTATATTGATTATGGTTAATATGGCACCTAGTCCATTATGATGGATGAAGTTGCTGATGAAATTGAAGAAACAATTAAATCAGAACAAGAAGAAGCACCTGTAATTGCAGAAGTAGAATTAAATCTTGAAAGTACTCAAAATTCAACTCAAAATGGTCTTAAGCTTGAAATAACCCAACAATTTGAAGCTGCATTTAATAAAATCAAAGATAAACTAAAATCAGAAGAAGAAAAAGAAAAAAGTTCTTAAGTACTATATGTGGTTAACTTGAATAAATTAAATAAAAATAAGTTGAACGGTTAATAGTGGAAATTCATTAGAAAAATTTTAATTATATTTCGTTATTATTTATTCTGTCTTCTTACTTGTTTCCCCCTTCTCCATAAACGCAAAATAAGCAAACCCAGCTGCGATTATTCCATAAAGGAATACATTGAGCCATTCCATCCCATTAGCATCGGTATCATCATCAAGTATATTGATTATGGTTAATATGGCACCTAGTCCATTACCTACAGTAAAACTGATACTCAAATTACGTCTCAAATCAGATGGTTCTAAATCCTTAACAAACCATAGAACAAGACCTATTAATATAAATGCTGCTCCAAATAGTTTGGTTACATGATATCCTTCTTCTGATAAAGGTACATCATAAATATCAAGTACTTCTTTGGGGCTTAATACAAATCCAAGCCCGAATAACAAAGAAATAATTGACGTTATTGTTGTCGTGTTTTTAAATGTCAAATATTCATTCGCCATGAATTAATAGTTTTTAATACAAATTTATAAATTCATACTGCGATTAAAAGAAAATTGAATTGTTATTTATCGTTTAATTTACAAAAAAAGAAGCAGACAATTGATAAATTTAATTATTTTTAAATTTATTTCAATATTTCAATCCAAATATTGAATCATAAATCTGAAAGCTTTCTCATTATCCAAGCCTGTATTTGGAGGTGCAAATAATTTTAACTCTTCATGTTCAAATGTAGAAGCAAAGGAAATTGCAGTGTCTATGTCATCTGCATGACCGTTAAAACCCACTACCAAGTCATTTTGTTTTTCATGTCCGATTAATATTACTGATCTATTATTTATACTGTAGAGGCTATCCTCGCAACGTTTAGCATAATCACTATCAACCGGGATTACTTTGAAAACTCCTAGTAGATGCGGAAAATGTAATATTTCAATTATCTCGGCAGCTTTTTTTAGATTAATTTTTTTTACTTTATCCTTGTCAAATTCATCAGGGGGATCAGAAACATGCAGTAAGTAAAATTTACTGAATTCAATGAAATCTAACCTTTCCAGCATAATTTTTGTTGCTGTATTATCTCCCGCTGTGGATAACCATATTTCTTTGCAACCCAACTTTTTAGCAAGTTCTAATTGAGATCTTTGTAGTTTCGTTGCATATCCTTTCCCTCGATAATCCGGATGGCTTCGCATCGCTTCGCTCCACCCAATTTTATCACTGTATAATCGTAGATTAACAACTGACATTATTTTATTATTGTCAATTAATACTGTTGGATAACAAGTAGGATCATCAATTAGGGAATTAATTATACCCGGTAGATAATCATTACCTTCCCAGATATCTTTACAAATTTCAACTATTTCAGGATGGTCTTCGACCCGATATTCTCGAATCACGTTTGATTATAGAATAATCAGTTAATTTAGATAATGTAGCTAAAATGGAAATATCAATTATTTATTGTATAATATGTTCAATTGCTCTCTAACAACTTCATTCAAAGGTTCAGTCCTATTTTCTTGATAATTATATCCAACTTGAATCGACCGAATTTTAGCAAAAATCTTTGTCCTGTCTTGGTTGATAATCAAGTAAGAGAAATCCCATGATTTGTTTCCTATCTTACTTACCCACATAACAACAGAGATTTTATCTTCTAAATTAATCGGAGCAAGAAAGTCAATTTCAGCCCTAGCTAATATAAAGCCCATCCACTTTTGTACCCCTTTTTCTTGTAACGACTTCATCCATTCGAATCGAGAATTTTCAATATATGTTGAAAAGACAGAATTGTTAACGTGACCCATACTATCAGCATCTCGAAATCTTGGAACAAAACTTGTCAAGAAATAGTTTTCAGGTATATCAATCGTAGACATGTTTGACCAATAAAATTTCTTAAATTTAAGTTATTTATAGCTATAAATATTTTTAATCTATCTGAAATAAAAATTCATTATTTGAATTTAAAGTTAATCTTATAATATTTCCTTCAAATATTTCGTTTCTTGATAGTTTAAAGTATTTTTCAAAAGTTAATAAGGTTGAAATTCTATAATATTAGAATCTAGATTTAAATAGCTTTAGAATTGAAAATTGATTGGAGAATCACTGTAAAGCAAGGTTATCGATATGGAAAACCCAATCAATCAATTGGAAATAGAGAAAAGAATAGCTGACCCTATTCATGGTTTGATAAGAATTACAGAAATGGAATCAAAAATTCTTGAAACATCCTACTTCCAACGCCTTCGTCACGTACGACAGCTGGGAATTGCTGAATATGTTTATCCAGGTGCAACCCATTCCCGTTTTACTCATTCGCTAGGAGTCTTGCATAATGTAACACTAATGTTTGATTCTGCATACAAAAATTGGTCTCGAAATTCAGATATTTGTGGTGAAATAGAAGCTGAAAATGTGTTCAGTAGTCGAGCTTTAGAAATTACGAGATTAGCAGCCTTATGTCATGATCTTGGTCATTTACCATTTAGTCATAACCTTGAACCGGCAATAGAATGGATGGCTCAATCAAAATTAATCAAAGAATCCTTCAAACATGAACAAATTTCATCTGCAGTGATACACAAGAAATTAGGACACATTTTAGATGATTACACAAAAGATGTAGCAGGATTAATTGAAGGAGATTATTTCAATATTGAAACTCCCATGTTTTCTAATTTTCTTATTAGTAGTGCAATTGATGCAGATAGAATGGATTATTTATTTCGGGATTCTGTGTACTGTGGAGTAGATTATGGTAGATTTGATAAGCCTCGGTTACTAGATTCTCTTTATCCATACAGAATAAAGATTGGTGGTCAACACTATGATGCGATGGCCATTCACAATAAGGGCATAGAAGCAGTAGAACAATTCCTACTTGCAAGACATAGAATGCATCAAACAATTTATTTTAATCGGACAGTTGTAGGTTTTGAGGCAGGATTAAGACGGGCATATTATATGATTTCAGCAAATGACCCACCTTGGGAACTACCTGATTCTTATTTGGAAGATCCAGAAACACTTCTTGCATTTGATGATCCAGCATTTTTTTCCAATCTCAAAGCAAGCCTAAGTAAGGCTGATAGTTGGTTAAAAGAGCCATTACTTAAAAGAATCTCAATTAGAAAAATGGGCCCCTTTTACTACACTTCAACTGGTAATATTCAAAGTGATGAAGTGGATTTAGAGAAATTTAAATTGTTGAAGGAATTACAGGAACAATTGGAAAGACCATCAGAACACTGGTATGATAGTGATCATTGGATGTATGCTGAAAGTAAAAAACAATCATTGGTAAAACCATTACCTAAATCCATTAATAAGAAGTATGATGAATTTGCTGATGCTAAAGACTTGAAAAACACAATATTATTAATAAATAATCAAGGTAAATTAGATGATCCAACTCATCGACATTATGGACATACATTTTTGCCATATATTTCAGGACATACATATCATCGTTTCTTATTTTTTTGTCATAAAGATAATACTGAGAAGTTGGAAGTTGCCATCAAACCTTTATTAGATCGTTTTGAAGAATATCAATGGCAGCAATCTTCATTACGAAGTTATTTTTAATTCTCAATAATTCTCAATTTAATTTTTCAATAAGTTTAGCTGAAATATCTATATCATTGTTAGAAAACCTCATTCCTGATTTCTTGATTAAAGTTAATTTTGCATGAATTAGGTGATGTAAAAGGAGAAAAAAACTTACAAAAAATGGTTTACCTTATACAAAGCCATGGAGAATCAATTGGCTACACGTTCAAATGGAATCTATTTGGACCAATTTCATTCAAATTGCAAAATGATCTTGAAGAAGCAATTTCCCTAGGATTTATAGCAGTTAATCGTAGTGATCAAGTACCTGTTTATACTTCAAAAATAACTGTACAAGACTCAAAATACTGGAAGAAACGAATTGATAATATCAATTTATCAGAAAATGTTGTATTAAATATTGGTTCAATTTCTAAATTACTTGATTACTCTAGAAAATTTCCAAATCATATTGAAATTGCTGCTTCATTGGATTACTTAACCAAAGAAGATGGTTTAACGATAGAAGATGCAAAATTAACTTTAATCAAGAAATCAGGAATGAGGTTTTCTAACAATGATATAGATATTTCAGCTAAACTTATTGAAAAATTAAATTGAGAATTATTGAGAATTAAAAATAACTTCGTAATGAAGATTGCTGCCATTGATATTCTTCAAAACGATCTAATAAAGGTTTGATGGCAACTTCCAACTTCTCAGTATTATCTTTATGACAAAAAAATAAGAAACGATGATATGTATGTCCTGAAATATATGGCAAAAATGTATGTCCATAATGTCGATGAGTTGGATCATCTAATTTACCTTGATTATTTATTAATAATATTGTGTTTTTCAAGTCTTTAGCATCAGCAAATTCATCATACTTCTTATTAATGGATTTAGGT
>MDVR01000152.1 GCA_001940725.1 Candidatus Heimdallarchaeota archaeon LC_2
AGAACATCAACCATCCTCTCAAGTGCATGGACGGCTTCAGTGACTCTAAATGAACATCTGTATGCTACACCACCTGGTGGTTTGTTTGTATAAACTCCATCCACTTCGACAAATGCATTTTTAAAGTCATATGACCCTGTAGCAATTGAAAATAAACCTGCTCTAAATTTTGCAGGAGAAGCTTGAGCATCTGTATATCCATGATCAGCAATTGTTTTAATTCTTAATGCTCTCATTTTTCCATCTGAGTCGGCAGCAATTTCGGCTGTCATATGGTAATCTCTTGCAAAAGAATCTGCTTGTAGATTTTCTTGTCTATTTTCTATCCATTGCGAGTTGTAGAGCAGCGGGATAATTTCCACTGTCGTACTCCCAACCTAACACAGAATTATAAGGAAACTGCTCAGGTTGAATAAAATTCTTCATTCTAATTTCTGCTGCATCTATATGTAATTTGTCAGCAAGAACATCAACCATCCTCTCAAGTGCATGGACGGCTTCAGTGACTCTAAATGAACATCTGTATGCTACACCACCTGGTGGTTTGTTTGTATAAACTCCATCCACTTCGACAAATGCATTTTTAAAGTCATATGACCCTGTAGCAATTGAAAATAAACCTGCTCTAAATTTTGCAGGAGAAGCTTGAGCATCTGTATATCCATGATCAGCAATTGTTTTAATTCTTAATGCTCTCATTTTTCCATCTGAGTCGGCAGCAATTTCGGCTGTCATATGGTAATCTCTTGCAAAAGAATCTGCTTGTAGATTTTCTTGTCTATTTTCTATCCATTTAATTGGCTTTCCTATAACTACGGAAGCTGCTACAGCTATTACGTAACCCGGATAAATAGGTACTTTTCCCCCGAAACCTCCACCAAGATCTGGTGAAATTATACGAATCTTTTCCTCAGAAAGTCCTACATGACCTGCAACAAGGGCAAAAACGGTGCGTATTGCATGAGGGGCTTGAGTGGTCATCCAAAGAGTTAATTTACCATCAATTCTATCAAAATCGGCGATACAACCACAGGTTTCAATCGAAGCGACATGTATTCGGGGTAAATAGATATTTTCTTTTACTGTCACTGCTGCATTTGCAAACGCTTCCTCCGTAGCAGTTTTGTCACCAACTTCAAAATGAAATATTCTGTTATCTGTTTGCCCTTCTTTATCAGTCCTAAGAACAGGTGCATCAGGTTCAAGTGCTTTGAATGGGTCAATTACAACTGGTAATTGTTCGTATTCAACTTCAACCGCATGCATACCATCTTCAGCAATGTATCGACTCGTGGCAATGACTGCAGCAACTTCTTGTGCTTGATACATCACTTTTTCCACCGGTAGAACCATTTGGGTATCTGACATTATTGTTGGCATCCAATGTAAATTATATTCCTTCAATGTTTCCCCTGTAATTACAGCGAGTACTCCCGGTATTGCTAATGCTTTCTCAGAATTAATATTAAGAATCTTTGCATGTGCAAACGGACTGCGTACAATTGACATGTATAACATACCAGGAATTTTGATATCGTCTATATATTGTCCTGCACCCCTAATAAATCTCTCATCCTCTACTCGTTTTCTACTATGACCCATTCCACTAATTTCTGGGCTAGTTTTAAGTATTTCATAGGTCATATTATTGTGGACCTCCATTGGACATTTTTATTGCTGCGTATTGAATCGCTTTTACAATATTATTGTAACCTGTACAACGGCATAAGTTTCCTGAAATTCCCCAACGAATTTCTTCTTCACTTGGATTAGGAATCACTTCAAGTAATTCAACAGCTCGAAGCATCACCCCAGGGGTACAAAAACCACATTGTAGACCATGTTCTTCCTTGAATCCTTCTTGAATTGGATGGAGTTGGCCATCTTTTTCCAACCCTTCAACTGTCCTGATTTGGGCTCCATCAGCTTGAACCGTGAACACCGTACATGATTTAACTGCTTTTCCGTTCAAAAGGATAGTACAAGCACCACAATGAGTTGTATCACATCCTATATGTGTCCCAGTCAAATTTACCACTTCTCGAATAAAATGTACCAGTAGTAATCTGGCTTCTATATCTTCGGTGTGTGCCTCTCCGTTTATTGTAATTGTAACATTATGTGTACTCAACTTATTGACCTCCTTGAGCTCGATCGCTAGCTTTAGTTAAAGCTCGAATTGTTAATTCTTTAAACATCGCCCTCTTGTATTCTTCAGAGCCTCTTAAGTCTTCAGCGGGATCTGATTCTTCAGCAGCTAATCTCCCCGCTTCTTTAAGAGTGGATTGATCTAAATGCTTACCTGCGAGATATTGTTCAGCTTTTTTTGCTCTTATTGGAGTTATACCTGCATTGGTTAATCCAATTCGAACCGAGTTACAAGTTCCATCTTGATTTAGTACAACATTGACACCAACTGCTGCTGTAGCAAAATCACCAACTTTTCGTTCTAATTTTAGGTACGCATTTCCATTTCTTTCAGCTGGCATTGGCACTCTTATTTCAGTTAAGATTTCGTCATTTTTAACTGCTGTAGAAAAGAATCCTGTAAAAAATTCATCTATTGAAACTGTTCTTTCCCCTCCTGAACCGTTGATTACTACGGTTGCATTCAGAGCTAACATAACCGCAGGATGATCGTTTGCTGGATCACCGTGAGCTAAATTACCCCCGACTGTCGCCATATTTCGAACTTGAGGATCAGCGATCATTTTTGTTGCTTCATGAATTATAGGAAATTTCGAAGTCACTAATCCTGAGTGTTCTAATGCTGTTTCTCGTGTTAAGGCACCAATTTTCAAGAATCCGTTTGTTTCGGTTATATATTCTAAATCTGTAATTGAATTTATATCGACCAGATATTTGGGAGTTGCAAGTCTTAATTTCATCATTGGAATTAGACTGTGACCCCCAGCAAGAATCTTAGCGTCCTCACCATGCTCTTGGAGCATAGAAATTGCATCATGTAAATTATTTGGTTTTAAATATTCAAATGCTTGAGGAATCATATTGATCTGTTGGTTTATTTTTGAACTCATTATGAAGGTTTTTACGATCGGGCAAAAATCTTACATAAGAAGTATACTAATTTCATTTTCTTTTCATTGCTGAAAACTAAACATTTACCTGTTTTATGGAATGTAATACAATTATTTTGAGATAATTACACATAATACCATTCCACAGCTATTTTATTGCTAAGCATGATTAAAACCAGTTCATATTTAGTAATAAAGCCATGGATACCTATATTTTTTAGATTAATATTTTATGGTACTTGAGTGTTTATATTATAATGAATAGGTCGATATTGGGGAATTTCGCTGATATAGAATTCTATATTTTGTATTGTTATTTTTAATAATATAACCAAATTGCTAAAAATGTAAAGTAGAAATTGATTTATGCATTTGTTTAACTTTTGTTAAAAAAAAGGCGCTCTAAAAATGCTACTTAATTTCATTTAGCTACCAAATTAAATCAATAATACCTGGAGAAGCAACATCTCAAAATTGATAATGCCTTAGGATTAAATTTCATGACATATCTACCAAATAGAAAAAAGGTGTTGAAAATACAAATCATGATGATTTCATAAAGCCAATCATCAATGCAGGAGAAAAATTAGGTCTTAATTTCAATTTTGATGAATTGGGGAAAATTTCCAATACTATACTCGGTCATCGATTTTTTTACATATTGCCCCAGAAGAAAATAAATCAGAGACCTTAGATTTATTACACAAATCTTATTTTGAAGAGGGGCAGGATATAACTGATATTAATATTCTTCTTGATTTGGCAAAAAATCTAAATCTTGGTTTAGAATCAATTAAGGTTGATTTAATTGTTGAGGGTGGCAAACAAGAAACTTTAATGGATTTCTACTATGCAGTGAATATTGGAATTATGACGGTCCCACTGTTCATTTTTGATCATAAGACTATTTTATATATAACACAGCCTCGTAAGAACATTTTGGAAGCAATGAAAAAAGTTGAAGCATTGCCCAATCCGGTAGAGGAAACAACTGAAGTTAAAGAATCGAATTTGATTTAAATTAGATGAAAACTAATTCAAAAATGAATCAAACAATCGAATGAATTTGCTGATAGATTCTTCATTTAGATATCTAAATTTAAACAATCTTTTGCAGAAAAATAATTCAATGATATGAATGAAGAGTAGTTGTTTTGGTCATAACTTACATATTTGAGATGTAAGGTTTTAATATTACAGCATGTTGTAGATATTTAATGAATAATTCGGATAACATGGCCCTCGTTCATCATTATTTCGATGATATACTAAATGACGGCAATCATGAACTTATTGATGACATTATTCATCCAGCCTATATTCCCTTTCCAGATATAAAAGATCCGAAAGCAATTGATGGAGATACAATGAAAGAGCAATTAATGAAAATAACTGGAGTAGAAGGTATAAAATCTAGAATTAAGTTATTTTCAGAACAATTTGGAAAAATAAATTTTCAAATGGTAGATGTTGTTGAAACCAATGAAACTATTGTTGTTCATTACAAAATCACAATGACACACATTGGGACGTGGAATGAAATTCCAGCAACTGGATTAGAAATCTCTACATTTGGGTTCCATCTCTTTAAATTCAAAGATGATAAGATATTTTCAATATCTGGTATGTTGAATATGACAGAATTCCTTTCACAACTTGGGAATGCCATAATTAGTCAAAAAAATGAGCTCCCAGATTATGTAGAGATCATGAGAAAACTACTAAATTTATGAATCTAATATTTTTTTCAATCTATATATCGAATACAATTAATATTTATAATCATCATTTTTCAATGACACAGCTGAAAGAGGAATATTCAATTGATAAACTTTTTAACAACCTCTAATATTATTTATCTAGGATTTATTTACTCCTATGTATGGTTTTCTTCAAAAACAACAGATAATTGTTATCTGACGAAACTATTTATTTTTATTTAATTACAGCTCCATAAGGATGTGGTCATGTTAACGAGGGGTTTTTCTCAATCGATAAATGAAGATATGATTTTTAAAATTGCGATTGATAAATCTGAAATCAATAAAATAGCAGCCTTCAATGTAGAAATACATAACGAACCTCTAGAAAATTATATAATTTCTTTATTTACTCAAGATCCACTTCGGGATGAAAATTACTGGTTATATATTGAGGATACAAGTACGGGTGAAATCATTTCCTCACTTGCCTTACTTTCGAATTATTGGTCATTTGCAGGATTAGAACTCAAAATTGCTGAGATGGGATTTGTTGGAACTCTAACAAAACATAGAGGTAAGGGGCTCTATAAGATTTTAAATACATTTTATGAAAAATTAATGAAACAAGAAAATCTCTTTGTATCTGTGTTGAGAGGAATTCCGCATTTCTATTCAAAATATGGATATGGATTTAGTTTACCGACGGAAAAAGGATATTGTATTAAAACCGATCAAATAGAATTTGTACAACCCAACAAAGAATTACTTATCCGAATAGCCATTGACTCTGATTTCGTACATATAGAAGATGAATACAATAAAATATTTGAATATACATTTATTTCAAGCACTTTTAAATTGGAGAATTTCAAGTATAGATTTAATTCCAGTAAGTTAAACGACAATTTTGGAATTACCTACATCGTTGAAAAGTTTGAAAAAATCATTGGGTTCTTTACAATGGTCCCAAGTTTTGACTATTCAACCTCAAGAATCTTTCTTATTTCGGATATGGAAAAGGCAGTTGTCACACATATTTTACATTACATTAAAGAAACATTTGAGATTAGCGACAAAATTTGTCTAAATATATCTGATTCCATGCGGGTATATGTTAAATTAAGCGAACTAGAGTTAATACCAATGAAGGGATGGAAATGGCAAATTAAAATTACAAATCTAGGAAATTTAATTTCCTCATTTATACCAATCCTTCAAGAAAGACTATCTAGAAGCACATTTTCTGATTTAACCGAGACATTTTCGATTAGTAATTACAAAGAAGTTGTTTATTTTCAAATACATCAAGGTAATGTTAAAATTATTGAAAGTAAAAAAGAATGGCCAGATCATCGCTGTACAATCCGTGTACCTTCTAATTATTTACCCATGTTCATTTTTGGAGATAAATCCTATAGTGAAATAAAAAATATCGTTCCTGATATCATGATTACTGCGAAATATATAGAATTAATGAATGTTCTATTTCCAAAATTAGAATCATTTCCAATTTATCGTTATTAAGCACTAAACTCAAAGATCGTAAATTTCGAAGTGAGGTTTAAATTATTATAATTCCAATATAATAATATGAACTTAGAAAAAGGAACTCTTGTCCCAAATTTTATCCTTACAGACAAAGATGGCATCCAGAAGACTTTACACAACATATCCGGACGAAAAATAGTTTATTTCTTTCCTATGGCATTTGGTGCCGAAAGTATTGAACAAGCAAAATCATTTCAAGATGCATATTGTAACTTAAAAGACCTTGATATATCTGAAATTATTGGTATTTCAATTGATGATGAAGAAAAATTAAGCAAATTCAGAGAAGAATTTGGTTTGGATTACATATTAGTAAGCGATAAAAAGAAGGATATTTCAAAATCTTTTGGAGTTTATAAAAATCGAATTTTTGTCAAATTTGCTGAAAGAATAACGTTTGTAATTGATAATGAAAATCGAATTGAAAAAATTTATTCAAATGGTTTCTTAAATGAAGAAAATGGTGTTTTAGTTGAAAACTACGCCAAAGTAATTGAAAATGAAATTGGCGTGTCTCTTCTCAATGAAAGACTCACAACTAAACTAGAAAGTTAATTTAAGTTAGTTGTCAAAATTTTTCTTTCCAATATTAAATAATGCTTCAATTAGATCAACGATTTCATTTTGTGGTTTAACTATCAGTTCATTCCATTCTACAAGTATTCCTTTCCAGCCCTCAGTGACCCATTTTCCAATCGGTAATTCCGAATTTATAATTTTATCATTGAAAGGACGTGGTGTAACATAGAGATATGGTGCAGGATGACCTCCATCACCTGGAGTAACTCCAATATCAATTTGTTCATCATATCCCTCACTAGATCTAGATCCAGTAAACCAGACAAGGTCAAAATCAAAATTGTGCCCCCATAAATATACTTGTGAATATTGTCCACTCAATCTCATACGAACTAATTCCAAATATCGATTTCCCAAAATTGAAAATTCTCTGTATCTATGCATTTGATCCAGTGAAATTGAATTTAACTCAAGTTTGGAGGTTTCAAATCCTAAATTTTGTAAAAATTCAAGAATAGATTTTGGTGATTCCGGTTTAGTAATATCAAAAGTATTACCATTTTCAGTGTCATAATAATGAAAACTACCATCCAGTAAATTTATTTTGATTTCTTTCTTATTGTTCATGAGTCCTGTTGTTATCTCATCATTCCTGAAGAATAATCCATAATTACCGTAGTGGGGGAGACCTCCAACCATTTGAATTCTAAGTTCTTTTAAAAACTTTACAGCAAGGTGTAAATTTGGGGCATCAATATTTTCCATATTCAGAGATATGTTATTAAATTAAAAGAGGTTTTGGTTCGAAATAAATTAATTAAATCCAGATTGTGAACAGCTCATTTTATCTCTTGTTATAATAATTGATTACCTTGATTGGTGATATTATTCAACAGTTATTTCCTCACGACGAAGGAATAATATATTTGTATATTGATTAAATTGTGGAATCGCATCTGTTGCATCAAGTTGGAGTGAATAATAATAATCCCTATCTTTATAATTTCCCATGAGTCGATCATCTAAAATCTCCTGTTTCCAATCCCTATTCCAAGGATTATCAGCCACAGAGACATCATATGGTATATTACATTCGTCTAAAAGTCTGTAATACATCATTTTTGCACAGTGTACATCTTCTATTCGAGAAACTCCTTTTGAACCCATTGCTACAAAAGAAATGGTGTTTCCCATTTTATAACGTCTTTTGCAATATTTAACTACTGCTGACAAATTCCGGATTGACCCCATAATTACTTTTTTTGAACCTTTAGCCCTAATTAAACCTCTTGTACCATTTGTGGTTCGAAATACAATATGTTTATCTCGGATTTTTTCTTCGTTTTCAGTAATCTGGATTGGGCTATTGTCAAAATCAAAGAAATCAGTTTTCTTTCCATCTTGTTCACCAACTCTTACATCAACATCTAGAGCAAGAGCTTCATCGATGGTTTCGACTGGGAATACAACGGCGTTAAATTCTAATAAAGCTAATGCAGTATTGCCTGCTCTGAACACATCAATAATGACGGTAATGCCTTTTTTCGAGGCAGCCGATAGCGCTCCCTTCCCAAACTGCCTCACTGTGATTTTTTCGTCTTCATAGCTCTCCAAAATCGTGGAGGTTAACACGAATCCCGTTTCATAATTATTTTATAAAATCTAGTTATTGAGAAACAAATTAATCTAGTCAATTTTATCATTCTTCAGATTAAATTGCAAATGTAGGAAATGGTAATAATGTAGATCGATAAAAGTATGCTTCTTTTTTATTCAAGTTATAATATTCTTCTCAATTCCAAAATCTATCAAATCAAAGAGTAAACGAACTTTAGTTTTATATTTCCGAATAAAATGATTAAATTGAAAGAGAAATTTTGCTCTAGTAGCTCAGAGGTAGAGCGCATCCTTGGTAAGGCTGAAGTCGCGGGTTCAATTCCCGCCTGGAGCTTCTTTTTCTCTTTCGATATATTGTTTATCCTTGGCCGGCCGGCAACTTAACCAGCCCAATTAGGTAGAAGTCGGGGGTTCAAGCGAAAAAAATTGCGTGTGTGCATTTCGGAACAATTCCCTTTTGAAGCTCCATTTTTTTTTCATTTTAACATTATTGCTCAATATTACTTTGTTACAATGATTAACATAATAGGCTTTATTACAATTTTATCCATAGTGTCCAACTTCAAATCTAAAATATTTCACTAATGATTTAATAGTACTTTACCCATTTTTAATTGTGTTTCATAAATCTGCAACTATTACAATATTATTCATCTTTGTGAGCCCAATTGCAATTAATTCCCAGATAGGGCCGATTGAAAATGTTAGCTTTTCTTTTGGTGTTCAAAAAGGTGAACATTATGAATTTACAATTACTCGTGCAGATCCAGGTTTTGATCTATCATTCTGGGGTTCGGGACTAAGAGCTAATGCAACACTCGAAATATTTGATGATACCCCAATCGATCTTAGCTCAGTATCTGCAGTTTTTGCTGAAGAAGATCCAACACCGTTAAGAATTAATGAAAGCCATACCATCTTTGAATATACTGATTTTGGGGGAATAAAATCTCCAAATCGGATTGGTGAAATAATATTTCCGATTTCAATGAAATTTTCAGATGGCACTATTATTGGTTTATTTGAAATTGTCAGAGCTTATTTTTATGATAATCCGGTCACCTTTACAGAACTCCCTAATGCACTACAACTCAATTGGTCATCTGGTTGGACTTATTCCTGGGTTATTAGTACCATAACGGGTGTAATTGGTGAACAAATATATACTGATAATGAGGGTTATACTCTTGGATTTAATCTGCAAAAACCCTCAATTTCAGTACCGACACCCTCAACTACTTATGTAACTCCCTCAACTAGTTACATAACATCTACTCCGCCTCCAGAAAATACAACAATGTTTTCTTCAAACCCCACTTCTCTAAACACAATATCTCTACCCTATCCACCACTATTATCATTCTTGGTTCTACTTCTCCCCATTTTTAGGAAGCGTTCTCGATCAATCTAGTAATCAATATAAATTTAATATTCAATGAATTGGTTTTTCTTTTTTAACATTACATCTTCCATAGAGTATCAGGATTATTGGTATAACTTAAAAATTTATTTTTTTGCAATTTAACATCATATATTGGTTTCA
>MDVR01000153.1 GCA_001940725.1 Candidatus Heimdallarchaeota archaeon LC_2
GGATGGGGTATCTCAGGAATATATTTCTTTGCGAATCGTTGAAGTGCTCGATTACTATCTGCCAAAATAGCATCGCTGAGCAGCAGTGTTGCCTGTTGGATACTTGTGGCAGTGATGGTTGTCATCATGAGCAGCAGTAAGCATATTTCCATCGGTACGGCATTACACCAGTTTTTAACTTTCTGGGGTATATTTTTGATAAATTCCGGTATGATACTCTGAATAAATCTATCTTTTAGCTTGAACTGATCAATTCTACTGTAAGTTTTCATATCTGGAGATTCGCGATCTTCATAATAATTTTATGAAAAACTGTAATTTGAGGTTTAATTGAGAATATAAATCGATGCAAAGATCATTATCATCTAGTGACTGGTTAATTAATGAACTAATAGGCAAAGACATTAACTGGATCGATCGATGCAAGCAGCATGTCAATTTTATGAGCAAACGCTCATAAATTTTTCAAGGAGTTGATGTCTCATTAATTATTAAGGGAAACAATCGATCGAATATTATGTGCAGTATTACTATTCTGTTTTCGGAATTTCCAATGTATATCGCAATACTGTTAATCGAGATTTTCTGAGTCATGAAGATTATCATATTATAGATGATCCTGTACTTGAACCTCGATCATTTAGATTCAGTTTCTCTGATACATTCAAGTTATTTGGAATTCTTGTTGATAATAAAATTCAGATTTTTAATATAACATCAAGTTATCCTACTATTGAAATCGATCGAATTTGATTTTAATTGATAAGGACTAATCAGTGATCCTTTGTTCAAATGCTTAAATTATAAATTATAAACAATCAAAATATCGACGATATATTCAGATTACTTTAATGGATAGATAGAAGATAGAATCTAATAATAGGGAGGAATGTAATGACTGCTTCCAGATTTAAGGGATATCCATATGTCCGTAATTTATCTGTTTTAATACTCCTACTCTTGTTTGTCCAACCTTTGGTCAATTATCATCCTATTCTGAGTTCCTCTGGTAAAAATAACCAGATTATCCTTTTCTATGAAGGTTTTGAAGAACTCACCTCGTCTGATCTCTTGTCAGAAGATTTCAATTCAGAAGTGACCGGTAACGTGCCTTTTGGAATTACGTCTGAATCAGCTCATTCTGATTCTCATTCACTATTTGTTGGACCAAGTACATGTGGTAGTTTTTGCTTTGATGATTTCTCAGTAAAGATTACCTTTGTTTCTATGAATTTAGCTGATGATGAATACACTATCTCATACTGGCGACGAGAATCTCGTGATTTTGGTGGAGCATTCCAAGTTCTTATTGATGGACAATTGGTCTATATCGAAGAGATTATAGATGGAGTGTGGAATACTGGAGAAGATACAGGTTGGTATGGGAGATTTTTCATCTACAATGGGTCTATTAATTCATTAACATTTAGAGAAACTGATTTAACTAATTCAAACACCATTTACATAGATGATATCACAATTCAGAAATCAGATCGTCCCCAACTAAAGCTTGATCTAGGCTTTTCTGGAAATGAATTAGTGTTAGGATTCGTTTTTGCAATGGTAATTTCAGTCGCAGTTATAGTGATAAAAACAAGGAGCTCACAATCTTTTAACCAATGAGTTAGTTGTGTATACGTAATTGTATCTAGATTAGCAAACTTTGGATAAATAACTTGACAAATCGATCTAGCTTGTCTCAAATTCAATTATATATCTAATGTTTATACATTTTAATTGATTAAAATATTCAGTTTCATAAATTATTTGAATTGCGTATTAGGATGATAATACACATTTGGACATTTGATTTATTAATACATCATTCCACTGTGGGTTTATAATTAACGCTCTGAAGAACCTTTCGACTTAAGATCATAATCATTTTCCCATCCTACTCCCTGTACAAACCCCTATAAACATGTTTGATTTTTTAATCGATCGATCGCGATTTTCACATCTTACAAATATAATCACAAATAAAAGTACTGACACTCCCAACTGAAAATCTAGGGTTCTTGATTTAGTTTTCGTTTCCGTATTTAGAACAGGATTCGTTTCCGTCTAAGTTATTGTAATTGTCTGAACATCCGTTCCTGTAATTAGAACAAGAATTGATTCTGTCTCTGTTGTTGCAATTTCTTGAATATCAATAAGTGTCCCATTGGAGAAAACAGTTATTGTTTGGTTCTTTGTTGAGATCATTGTAACAGATACAATAAAACTTAGGAGGTGATCCGTCCGCACCTTCTTTTACCACAAAACACCTTGTTACGACTTCTTGCTACTCAAAAAGCAAAGACTCGTTCACGGCCTCTCGAAAGTGATCACAGCCTCATCAATACCCTTCTCGCCTCGATTTTGAATTCACCTTTAGATTAAAAGGGTGGGTAATTTGTTATGTTGTTGTGAAGAATCATATCATATTGAAGATCAAATTGTTTTCAATTTCCAAAAGGTGTGTTTCTTAATCAATATCGATCGATCGATCGAAGCAGTAGATAACTGGAGAGGCTTTTACAACAAGGTTCGGGTTCATTCATCAACCAAAATGACACCTCATGAACGATACCTTGGTCAGGAGGTAGAATATGCAGCCAAGTTTTCAGCATGGCAGCATTATGAGCATTCGCTCATAAAATTTGAATGGAGTTGATGTCTCACTAATTATTAATGATAACAATCGATCGATTCTAACATGGTCTTCCAAAAGCTTCTCCTTTCCAATCATCAGTCTAAATTTGATCGGTCTCTTGATCGATCGGCTCTTGCGCGTGTTGAGGGGTAAATTTGCTCTCTATTTCAATTTTGTCTACTCCATCCTGCAATAATCTTTGGTCATGAGAAGCGATTAAGACAATTGAATTTGACGATTGGACAAAATCCTGTAAGATAGACAAGATTATTTGAGTATTATTGTCATCTTGATGAGACGTCGGTTCATCCAATAATAAGATTGAAGGCGGATTAGAAAGGAAAAGGCCAAGAACAAATCGCTGTAATTGTCCTCCTGAAAGTTGGAGAGGAGAGGTAGTGACTAAAGGTGGTAAATTAAGTAAATTAAACAGGTAAGGACTAGTAACAACGGAATTTGAGAGCAGTTTCCACATATCGATGATTTTTAACATGATCTCATCTGGTACTATATCTAGTAATTGCGGCATGTACCTAAGAGCATTGTTTTGGAATAACTGGAGATGATCTACCGGTCGATCGACGCAGATCCCATTTATATGGATGTTTCCGGAGGACTTTATTACATCACCAACAATGCATTTTAGGATAGAAGATTTACCAGACCCGGAACGCCCCATTAGTACTGAAATCTTCCCTCCTGTCAATTGCATATTAAAATTACTTACTATTGCTTTATTATTGTACTCAATACTTAGCTGTGTAAGTGTTAACTTGGAAGGTATGTTGTACTGTTTTTTCCCTTCATTTTCCACTTCAAAGGTATCCTGTCTATTGGCTGAGTTATTGTTTTGGATATTTTTTAATGATAATTCCCGCTCATTTTCCTCTTCTTTGGGTTTAGATAATAGTACTTTATCCTCTACAATCTCATAGTTAATATTAGTGTCAATCTTGAGGTGTTTTAGAATCGAAGTGGGAATTTGGGAAAATCCAAAAGAGTCTACATGTCTCGAATATTGTTGTGTAGTCATTTGACTATTGTATTCTGAAAACAATGTCTGCGTCATTGTTGTTTTATCTTGTATTGCTGAGGAGAGCCTACCATCGGATAGAATAAACAAGCAATCTGTATACTCGACATAATTTGCATCATGGGTCACAGAAACTACAGTTTTACCCTCATTCTTGCATTTAGAAGTTAGGATTTCTAATAAGCGATGGACATTTTCAAGATCCAAGTTACTTGTTAATTCATCAAAAAAATAGATCTCAATATCATCGCGAAGAATAAAATTCCCAAATCCAACTCGTGCAATCTCTCCACCACTTAATTTATAGACTTGTGAATTTAGGCGATCAATTAGACCTAACTTCTTTGCCATTGATGTAATTGCTTCTTCAACAAATTGGATTTGGGAGTTATTCATCAAGGCGAGCCTGAAATTATCCTTGATTGATAAAGAAGGAAATACATTGTCAATGATATTTTGAGAATATACACCAATTTTGATTTTCTTAATCGAATTAATGGATTTTAAGTCAAATTCGTCTACACTCTTTTCCTTGTAAAATAATTTCCCAGTTGTCTTATCTGCATTTAATGACAAAATATTTAACAAGGTACTTTTTCCAGACCCACTTCTTCCCATGATTACACTATGCTTGCCTTGTTCTATCGATAAATCACACCCCCGCAATGCACTTACCTGTACTTTAGGATTCACTTGATAGATTTTAATCAGGTCAAATGCTTCAATTACCTTCAATAAACCGACTCCTTTTGTTTTCATAGTAAAGATAAGAATTACTTATTATGATACCCAATATGATTATAAGACTTGGAAAATAGAAATGAGGGTAAATATTAGTCAAGTTAATTGAATAATTGTCTTCATAAATGATTGATTCCGGGGAATAGTATTGAACTAAAAATGGTAAAACAATGCTCATGAATAAAATGGCAATAACGGTATAAGTAATGAAATTATATACTACAATAGATAATGAAGTCAACCGGACATACTGCTTAAGTCTACCATTAAGTCGAAACATTTCCTTCGTTCCCTTGTCCCAAGTCTTCATTGTAAAAATATATAGAACATTGAAAAAAATTAATGATAGACCTGCATAAAATGCTAAGAGAGTAAATAATGAGAGGATTACTGAATCAGTATAAGAGAGATTTTCCTCTCTATAAGCAGACAAGGTTGTCACTGTTACTGTTTTATGGGATTCAGCATAGTCATCTATCCTTTCTTGATCTACCTCACTTGGATTACCAAGAATTATCCACGAAGTAATCACAGGATCATTAATTGTTAGATCTTCCCTTATGATATCATATAATGCTGCTGAGATTATATAGACCGATTTTGATAGAGGAATAAATTCTAATCCAGGAAAATATTTGTATCCATGATTACCTATCGGGTATTGAAATTTTAAACTAGAATTGTACGAATTTTGAAAAGCAACCTGAGGGAGGCGAGTTAATTGTTGATCGATAAATATCTTATTTTCGGATATTGCCTTTAAATCTCCTTCACGAATGTCACTTATACTAGGTACATAATCATAGTTCATGAAATTATTAGGTAAAACCAGGAAATTTACACTGTAATTTGACCCTAGATCAATCAAACTAAAATTGAAATATTGAGTCTTTTGTATTAGACTAACAAGATCTGGATGTTCTGAGAATTCGCAGTCAATCCTTGAGCTTCCACCCATATAAAATGAGTAGGAGCTATCAATTCTTGAATTGTAAATGCTAGTATAGATATTAAATGTCAATAAGAACAAGATCAGTATTGATAATATTGTCGCATATCGAATTTTTTCTTTCTGATTAAATGAAGAAAAGCGTAAGAAAACATTATCAGTAATCACTTTATTAGAAAGATCCAAAACGACCATGAATGTCTTCATAAGGTAATAAACTCCAAAATATGCAATGAACATTGATGATAGTAAGACTAAAATTAGTAAATTAATTTCAGCCAAAGCAGAATCCTGTCCCATATTTGCATAGGTTAGTCCTTTGACATCTTTAGTGAAATAAAAGTAAAGTACAAGACTCAAGTTACTGATTATTAATCCTATTATGACTTGTTTACTAAAAAATAGTTTGACTAAAGTGGATTCTCTTATTGCAAAAAATAGGTCAAATAATGAAATGATGATGAAGGAAAATAAAATACCAAACATGAGATCATTATAGGTCGATATCATTGAAAATACAGATTCGAAAACTGATCCGGTAATGTCTAAATTCACGAAAAATATCGTAAGCATTAGAATTAATAGTGGTAAGGCTAAAATGAGAGCGGTTACATTTTGGACTATACTATCCAATAAAATTATCAAAACTAATCTTGGCGGCGAAAAGCCCATTTTCAAAAACTTCCTATATTCATTGAGCCTGTGGGTATGCGAAGTCTGGTTAAATTGATGATACAAGGCAAGAATCAAGAAAAGGAAAGGTATTATGAATGGTATCAAACGAATTATCAATGATAAATTCATATCGATGAATCCAGTCAATACCTCATTTAGATTTGACCGGTAAACAATATTGACGGGATAAAAAATCTCAAATTTAGGATGGTAAAATTCCAGGTTAGTACTATATTCTCGATATTTATCAATATCTCGGAGAACCAATTCATCTTCCTTATACGAAAAGAAAATATCCCCTTGTAGGTTTAAATCAACATAGTTAAAGTGGTTAATCAATGAAAGAAAGGTATCATAGTTTACTATAAACTGACTGAAGGAAACCAAATTTTGTAACCATTCCGAATCGATCGACTTCCTGATTTCTGCTGGTTGAAGTTGAGTTATGGCATTTATTTCTCCAATGAGATTATCTGCAGATTTTGAGGGTGATGCTGAGAAGTTTAATGAATGGATCGGATTTATAAAGAGGATAGTCAACTCTTCACTATTGTTAATTTTTCCTTGATTCATAATTGGCAATAATTTGGCATACAAAAAATCATTCACTATTTTTATTCTAATATCCGGAAGAACATCTTCAGAATTACTTTCCTGTGATTTTGGATAGTCTGAGAATTCAGCCGCATAGGCAACTGAATAATTCTCCAATATTCTTGAATTGCCACTCCTTTTCAGATCCACTGAAATATACTCTTCGATACGTGTAAAATACTGGATTTCAAGGTCCTGGAATTGTCCCTGAGAGTAGATGTCAGAAGATATTGTACCATCGGCCACTCTATTTGACGTGAAATACTCAGAAACTGTTTTATCAAATAAAGAGTTCTTATATGCGAATATCGTAAAGATTGAGGAGAGGATTAAAACATGTAACATTATAAGTGAAAATTGGCGTTTTAATCGGATTTGCGAATTTGACTTAATTGTTAGATATAGTAGAGATACTAGTTTCATTCAAATCAATTTTTCTTTCTTTTTAGTTTAAAGGATATTAACGTTAAGATTGCAAGTAGTGAACCTGTGAATTGGAAATTCGATTTATTTTGAGTGGAAACATATGCCAACACTGATATTTCACCTTCGGAAATCAAATATATACTGCCAATATTTTTTCTGTTTACTGTTCGGACAAAGCCGGTAAAATCATTGCTTTCACCAAACTTGACTTCATTGATTGGCTCATCAAAGGCAACAGTAGTAGAATTCCAAATTGGATTTTCTAAACCTGTATTGATGCTGTGTAATTGTACAAAATTCTCAGGATAGGATTGGTAAGAAAGTAAATATACAATATTATCAATAAGAGCTATTTGAGGATACCTATTAGAAGATAATGAAATTTTATTAGAAATAAAGGATTTTTCCTTTTGGTCATAGATTGAAAATGAAACACTGCTGCCATTCCCACCACTTGATACTGTAATGAATTCATTACCATCTTGGGTAAGCACTTTTGGGGATGCAACAGGTTCAATACCTAAGATATCATTCAATTCAAATATTGATTTGATTTGTCTGTCTTGTAATGTTTTAGATGTGATATTATAAGCACTGTTCAACAGGTAGTATCCAGTGGCATTTCTGGCCAAAATAGAATCTTTGATTAGAGGTAAATCTAATTCCCTAAATGAGGAACTGAATACCAAATCAGTTCCATCCAGCATACTTACGGGATGATGAGCTTCAAATAAATTAGTTCCATCAAGAAATACATCATATCTATCTTCCTGTTTCAACCCTAACAAAATCATAAATACTTTATTTTCGTATATATCTACGTTATCAACTATGGTATAATACCCGATATTATCAGGTATAAATAACAGTTCAATGGCTGGTTCATTAGATTTAAAATCAAACTTATAAATCCCCCCTCCTTTGGCTATGTCTTCACCAAATGCTATTACAGCAAATAACTCAGCCCCTTTATTCAGGATTTTGTAGTTCAATTGCCCGTTTTCTGCATTCTCAAGTAAAATCCACTTCTGGACTTGTCCTGCTGAAAAGTAATAAGCAACTAAATTCCCACTCCCTGATGGATTAGGAGTTTCAAACTGAATTAGTGCAATATCATTTCCTTGCTTACTAATTTCTGGTGAAATAATGTAGGTTTGCGTTTTAACTAGTAATATTAGTTCGTCTGATTGTGTTGCAGTCGATTGACTGTTGTCATTCAACCTATATATAATTGGTGTCCCTACTATGATGAAACACAGTAATGAAATTTCTACTATGTAGAATTTATCAATTTTCATTAACATATAATACATTCCAATATTTATAAAATCTAGGTGGATTTCCATTATGGATTTATTTTCTTATATTCAAATCTGGATAACCATATTGGAAATGTTGAATAAATTTATAAATAAAATATTGATTGATTACAAAAGGATGAAATTATCAGTATCCATGCCAAGCAGCAAGAAATATCGATTTCTCTCCTCCCTTTATGTAGTTCTTTTTTTCGAGATAGTGTACTTTTTGTCTTCAGGTAATGTAATATTATCATTAATCTTGTTAGGTCTTGGTGCGATTTTAATTATATTTCGACTTTTAATATTCCCTCACCGCAACTCCTACTGGTTTAACTTGAAACAACAATTAAGTGATATTTTATTAAACAAAAAGATATTACTATCAGATAATTCAAACGATTCTACTGATTTAACATTCATAAGACAACAAAATTTCCCTTTACTCATAAACCCTGAATTGATAGATAACACTCCAATTAATTTTGAAAATAAACAGGGGATAATTCAGGAATTACGATCTATAGGATTAGATGGGATATTGATATGTTTATTCCTTGTCAAGAACAATAAGGTATTTTGCAGCGCTAAAAATATATTTCGCGCAGTAAATCTCCCTCAGACATCGGGTTACAGACATATGCAAAAATTACTTAATCTCAATTATATTTACACCAAAAGCACTTTTGACAATCCACATCGGAATTATTTTCAATTAACTGTAGACGGAAATTTTCTGATTTATGACTTATATAAAATAATCAAGTTTTGAGGTTCAATAGATCTGAGACCGAACATCTTTGAAGCTTAATTTTTCTTCTTTCAGTAGTTTCTTGAAACAGGTCATACTTGGGTATTAGATGTTAAATGTAGTAATCTGGACTCGATCGAGACTTATGTCCTCTGGTGGTGGCTGTCAACCACCCTATCGTTGGAATATAGATAAACATAATTTCTAAATCTGATTGATGGACAACTAATTGCTCATTCTGAGATTAATTTCAAGAATATAGAATCAGGCTGAATTCATCGATCAACATATCTCATTGCTCAGGATACAATTCATTATGATTCAAATCGGAATGTTTTCCCTTAAATTTCCTAAGAGCTTTGAAAATTAAAAATAACGAAACTACAAGGATTATTATCATAATGAGCATATTGAATAGACCAATCAAAGCGATTGGAGCAATATCATAATTATAGGCTTTCGTATTTGTGAAAGTTGAACAATCTGTGACCTCTACTACATTACTCCAACCAATGTCGTCATTTGTATCATAGTTAATTGATAATATTTCATCATCAGGAGCAACAACGGGATTAACCCAGAACAGACGAAATTTTGTATTTTGTTTTGTATGGATTAAATCAAACTGGCCAGAATAATAGTAGTTTTCAATTTCCAAAGGGAAATCAAGCGATTTGGAAGAATGTAATTCCAATGTATTGTTTCTTAGATCATTATTTAATTGATTCAAACGCAAATAATTAACCGAATCATCATATAAAGCGAATGCTGAAAAATTCAACCATAATGGGTTAATGTTATCAATATCTATTGTAAATTGTCCAATATCAATTTCAGGAATCTGTTCATCAAAGTAAATTGTTCTAATAAAATCGGACTCATCGACCTTATATATTTCTAACAATTGAACATCGCCTTCTTGAGCCAAAATTACCATGTATTTTCCATTTAACAATATTTGATCAGCTGAATATGGCGTATCTGCTAAAAGCCCTAATTTCTCGTCAATAAACAAATCATCATCATTTGGTGAATTTACTGAAGGCCAGTCCCACATGACTTTGAAATCGGTGGTGAACATTTGGAATGTCCCATTTATTTCGAAGATGTTGGGATATATTCGATCGATCGATCGATGATCAATCGGGCGATCCCTTCGATACAGAAATTGTACGTAAGACCGATCTATTATTTGACGAAGAGATCGATACTATAGAACTAACTGATCTAGAGTCCATTGAAGTATTCACCAACGAATTTGATCGAAAGAAACGTAAGATCCACAATCCACTGCCTGTACAGTTGATGTACTTTCACAAGACAGGTTTGATTCCAGGAACATGGATTAAAATTGAGAATAATGAATTAATCAAGGTCTCCAAGAATGATTCAGAGGAGATGAAAAATAAAACAGAGGATATCAAGAGATTGTTGTTGGGTGACAGCAAAATCATAATTGATCTTTGTCAGGAAAATATACCTATTATGGAGGACAGTATTCCTGATATCAAACGTATCGGCTTTGATCTGGAAGTTGCTTCGCCAAGAGATACCTTTCCTATTCCAGAAGAGGCCAGTTTTCCTATTAATGCAATTGCTTCTTACGATAATAGTGGAAGGGCAGTTATCTGGTTATTATCTTATGAGCCCACTAGAAAGGAGAGAAAAGATATAGAGAAAAGATTGGGATACATTCCAACCATCAAGACATTTATTCTTGAGAAGGATCTGATCAAATCATTTTATACTGAATTAATTGATTATCCCATCATATTAACCTATAATGGAGATAGTTTTGATTTACAGTATTTGTTTTATCGATCTAAAAGGCTGGGAATTGAGAGCCCGATTGTCAAAGGACGTTATCTTTTCTACAGAGAGGAATGGCAGTTCACACATTCTATTCATATCGATCTCTACCGTCTTTTATCAAACAACGCGGTAAGATTATATGCTTTTGGGGCTAAGTATTCCAGATCAAGATTGATGGATGTGGGAGAGGCACTGGTTGGTAAGAAAAAAGTTGAGCATGATCTATGGTTTGATGAGATGTCAAGGGCTGAAATGATTGAATACAATATCAGAGATGCTGAACTAACACTGCAATTAACAACATTCAACAATAATCTTACTTGGAAATTATTTATTATCTTAATGCGAGTGGGAAGATTATCTCTTGCTTATGTTAATCGTGCACCCATCTCCAAATGGATTCTAAACTGGATTATTGCTGAACATGAGAGAAGAAATCTTGTCTTACCCAGAAAGAAAGATCTGGAAAAGCTAAAGGGCAGCTTTGAATCGGATTCACTTGTTGATGGAAAGGGCTTCAAGGGTGCAATAGTACTTGATCCCAAACAGGGGGTATTCTGGGATGTTTCGGTGGTGGATTATAATTCCCTCTACCCAACGACAATTAAAAATTATAATTTATCCTATGAGACCATACGTTGTCTACATGAAAGTTGTAAAACCAATACAGTTCCTGGTCTTGAACACTGGGTATGTCGAAAACGAATAGGCATTATGTCATCACTGGTTGGCTTTCTACGTGAGATCAGGGTGCGATACTACAAGGATATGAGTAAATCCAAGGATCAAGACCAAAGAGAGCTGGGGAATACAATTCAAGCTGCACTTAAGGTGTTTATCAATGCATCTTACGGGGTATTTGGTGCCCCTAATTTCTATCTTTATTGTCCACCCGTGGCAGAATCAACTACTGCTCTATCCCGTTCAATGTTACTCAAAGCAAAAGATTTGGCAGAGGAAATGGGATTAACAGTATTGGGAGGTGATACCGATTCCATATTTGTCCATAAAATTTCAAAGGATCAGATGGCACAACTCACTGAGTGGTCGGTAATTGATCTGGGAATTGAGCTTGGCCTTGACTATACCTTCAGATTCATGGTATTATCAAGCAGAAAGAAGAATTATTTCGGAATAACCACAGATAACAAGATTATCATCAAAGGATTGGCCATCAAGAAGAGTAACACTGCCCAGTTTATCAGAGGGACTTTTGATACAGTTGCTGATATGTTGAAATTAGTGAAAAACAAGGATGATCTGGAGGATGCTAAACAATTCATGATCAGATTAATCTATGAGAAGTTACAGATGCTGAAGAATGAACAGATCCCACTTGAGGATCTTCAACACATGGTATCACTAAATAAGAAATTTAGTGATTACTTTGCCAAGACTCCTGCTGTCCAGATAGCCCTGCAAGAGATGAATGAGAAGAACGAGCATCAGATTACCAGAGGTACACAATATGTGACAATCAAGGTGAAATCCTTCACCATTGAAATTAAAACAACAATGTTTCTAAATTTCCAGAAACATCACTTTGTAGAGTGTTCCTATAAGGAAACCAAGAAAGTGAAGAACTATAATGAAATTGACATGAAACACTATACACAAGCAATGAAAAAGGCATTCTTACCGATTTTCGATGCATTTGATCTTAATTATGATAAAGTGGTAACCAATAGAAATCAGGATATTATGGAGACAATAAGACACACAGATGATGACATGATGATTGTTCCGGAGAATATTATAAATGTCGGTAAGGTTTTGGAAAGTGCAGAAAAACAATTTATTGATGGTAATATTGAGGAATTTGGTTTCTAATGAAAGTCGATCGAAATAAACAGATGAAAACTAATTTTTTGTTTAAGATCGATAGATAGATTGACACATATATTACAATTTTAGTTAAATAGAATTCATAAATAAATATAAGTAATGCAAAACTTGCCTAATCAGAAATTTATAGGTTCTATTGAAGATTACACCTTGGTTCACTATGAATGCTCCACTAAACATGAAGGAACCAGAGGGCTCCTATTTGCCACCGATCTGGGTTTAATTTATGACCCCCCAGATAATGAACCTGCATACATGCTCTACAATGATATTCTCAATTTTAAAAAAATTGAACGTGGCGATAAGATCTATCACCGCCTTATGTTTCATTTATATCCAATTCTGTTGATTATTGCTTTTATATTATGGATGGATGATATCAATGCGACACTACAAAATTTACTAATGTTTTCCCTTTTACCTCTAATTGTGTTGGGAAGGTATTTTATTCGCTATTTGAATTATTTAGAATTCGACTACTTCATTGACCATCGTCACATAGCAAAGGTTCGATTTAAGTTAAGATTTGTAGATATGATTTTCATGTATAGTATTTTACTTCAGAACCAAGCCAAAGTTCGTTCAAGATCGTATGGCATGCGCGAAACAAATTTGACTAACTAATGTTAATCAATGCAATATTTATCGGTACGGAAATGCCTACCTTAGTGTATCGAGACTAATAAGGAACTAGATTTCAAATTTAGATTAAGAGAAAATCGATTTACCGAAAATATAGTTATATTGCTTCTAACGTTGCTTGCTAAAACATTACATTATCAAATCGTCACTCATTGTCGATCGAATCATGACCAAATCCCAGAGAAAAACCATTATTTCGAATATCTTCAAAACTTGGGGTAAATAAACCCCCTTGAATAGTTTAAAACAGTGCCTTTCACCCCTTTTCATTTCGGCCCCATTGTGTTGATCCACGGTATCATCTCGCTCTTTCGAAACCAATGGAGTAACGAACGCGGAAATAGAATGTCAATCCTCTTATTGTATATTGGTTGTGTGATACCAGATCTACAGGGAGTGTACAGTATATTTATTGATCGTAGTGTAGCGTTGCATGGATTCTCGCATACACTGGTGGGTGCACTAGTGTATACATTGATTATGTGGGGTGCACTTTTCCTCATAAAATACACACCGTCAACAGAGTATCTTGAGTTCCAACCAGCCAAGCACTTTATTCTTCTCCTTTTAGCAATAGTCATATTCCACTTCCTCCCGGATATTTTTATCTGGGCTGATATGAATATTTTTTGGCCATTTGGAAGCTACAGTCCAGGTGAAGTTGAAAATTATGGGGTTGTTGCACAGGTACTTTTTCTCTCGGGAGTAACCGGTGTGGGTGTTTGGGGAATTGGGTATCTCAAGTGAAGTAAAAGAATAGATTATTTTAATCAACAATTCAATTGCTCACTAACAAATTGTGATAAAAATGATTGATCATATAACACAGAAGTACCACAGTACTCAACCTCCCATTCCCCGATGACTGGACCGACGAGGAGCCCAAACACATGAAACCCATCATGAATATACTGTGTAGTTCTCACACAAATTTATTAACTGGCTGTAGAACAATCGATGTTCAGGTTATCGAAAAATAAAATACATGTACTGCACCTAAGATTCAGAGATGTCTTGGAATTCGCCTATTGCTGATGTTATAATTTCCCAGTCTTGGAGCATTTTTTGAAGTAAATTAACTCCTGAACTCGTAAGTGAGAAATATCGTCTATTTTTACCTTGTTTCTGTAATAACTTGCTACTTAAAAATCCTCTATGTTTAAGACGTGACAATAGTGCATAGATTGGACCATCAGCAATCTCCTCAGCCACAGGAATATTCGCTCGGATTAATTGCAAAATATCATAGCCGTGTCGTTCCTTTCTTAGTAGGAGTAACGTAACGAATTCAATTAGTCCCCGATTTAATTGCCCTTTCCATTTGGAATATTGGTCTTCAAGCTCATCCAATTATTTTTTCCTCCAGTGGTTTAATGAACAGTGAGGTTAATATCATCAAAAACACAAATACACTTGACCAGTTGGAAAATAAAGGTACTTTTGAATTGAAATAGAGATAAATTTCCAATTGTTGTCCCTTCGAATCTATTACATCTAAAAAATAACTGAATACCAAAGTGGTTGATTTCGAAATAGACATTTTTACGCTCTGAATTCTAACGTTATCCTCGATATCATTAATTAGGAAATTTTGAGGATCAGTAGAAGTGATTAGAATCTTTGGATCAGAGACATCCGTAATATTCCAAGTGAAGATGGACTTAATAGGCGAAAAAATCAAAGTAGTGAGTGAACCAACCTCTGTTAACTCAAAAGAAGTTTGCCCAGAGTGCTGGTAGGATGAACTGTTTACGATAACTGGATGTTCAGCAGTAGAAGAGTAGATTGGTTGACGAATTAAGAAAATTACGATTACTAAGATGAATAATGATTTTCTGTTAAATTGATCAAATTTTGTAAATTCAATAATTTTTTTCAAGTTTATTTTGCTTATGATCAGAATCGAAGTTAACCACAAAACCGTTAATGTCACAAGTACTACTACTGAAATTCTAAATATATTAGCATTCAAAAAAACTGAATTCGATCCAGTAAGTGTCTCTAGTAAATAGTTATTCTTTCTAGCGAATACCTAATCAAAACTGCTTCATTCATCAAAATTCTTTGTGCTTATCTCAACTTTTGCAAAATAACTCATTAATAATTCATGTTGAAAATCAAAATTACATACTATCCGCTAGGATCGGTTTTGTAAACCAGTGTTGAATGAGGTTTTGAAGTTGTTATTCAACTACTGGTGCTTTTTCCTCTTGTTTCAGAAGGTGGATCACAGCCAGTTTGGATCCAATCTTTCATCATGCCAACAATTATTTTCTTGAAAGAGTCACATAATTCTCGTAATGGTTCTACTGGAATAGGAACCCATTTACGCCTTGGGAATTCATTGGTCACTCGACACCAGGTGGGAAACTTTCTGCTT
>MDVR01000154.1 GCA_001940725.1 Candidatus Heimdallarchaeota archaeon LC_2
CAAGAATATCATTAGGGTCTTTAATATTGCATTTAACATAATAATTAAGAATTTTGCTCACAGAATTTACAACTATTGTTGATAATTCAATTACTTCGGATTGTATATTCATCCCTATGGACATCCAAATTCCACCAATTACTTGGAGCTTTTCTTATGATAAAAGATTCATCAGTGGGAAGAATAGCAATAATCGCGGCAATGGTCCCTGAAGCAATAAATATAGCAAATCGTTCAGTTAATGCTGAATCGTGGATAGATAGAAGTTGGTTATTACCTCTCGCATTAATTAATTTGTGGATTTTGATTGTAGTGGCCACTTATTCAAACAAATTTGAGCCTGATTCCAAACAAATTATATCACCTAATAATCTTTTAACTAATTAATGATTTTGAAATATCATTTATTACTTCTACAGCAATTTTTGATGCTAATTCGGGTATGCTAGGAGGATCGCAATGATCTTTCAATCTTGTAGCAATTTCAATTAGATCTTTAGGAATTTCATTAAAAATATTTATACCAATTCCAATCACAATTTGCTCAAAAGTACTTCCAGAACTTTTAGATTCTACTAATACTCCACAGATTTTTTTGTTCTCAACAAGAATATCATTAGGGTCTTTAATATTGCATTTAACATAATAATTAAGAATTTTGCTCACAGAATTTACAACTATTGTTGATAATTCAATTACTTCGGATTGTATATTCATCCCTATGGACATCCAAATTCCACCAATTACTTGGAGCTTTTCTTATGATAAAAGATTCATCAGTGGGAAGAATAGCAATAATCGCGGCAATGGTCCCTGAAGCAATAAATATAGCAAATCGTTCAGTTAATGCTGAATCGTGGATAGATAGAAGTTGGTTATTACCTCTCGCATTAATTAATTTGTGGATTTTGATTGTAGTGGCCACTTATTCAAACAAATTTGAGCCTGATTCCAAACAAATTATATCACCTAATAATCTTTTAACTAATTAATGATTTTGAAATATCATTTATTACTTCTACAGCAATTTTTGATGCTAATTCGGGTATGCTAGGAGGATCGCAATGATCTTTCAATCTTGTAGCAATTTCAATTAGATCTTTAGGAATTTCATTAAAAATATTTATACCAATTCCAATCACAATTTGCTCAAAAGTACTTCCAGAACTTTTAGATTCTACTAATACTCCACAGATTTTTTTGTTCTCAACAAGAATATCATTAGGGTCTTTAATATTGCATTTAACATAATAATTAAGAATTTTGCTCACAGAATTTACAACTATTGTTGATAATTCAATTACTTCGGATTGTATATTCATCCCTATGGACATCCAAATTCCACCAATTGGAGAATCCCAAATTTTACTTCCCCTACCCCTTCCTTCTTCTTGAATCATTGATAGGACAATACTATTTGGATAACTCCTCAAATGTTTACTTACTTCATCATTTGTAGATTTACATACTTCCAAACTCCGAATTTCAAATTGGATTGGATCGTAACCTGAGGCCTGTAAACCTTGATGGCATAAGCGATTGAATGCAAGGTGATTCATTTTTGGATAATGTATAGGAAATCGTAAATTATCCATATTTGATCAAGATTGTTTAGTTAGATAGCTTTTTTGAAAAAAGAACAGAATAGATTTCAAATTAAGCTTCTTCAAGTTCCACTAAAACGTTAAACGTATCTTTAGGATGGAAAAAAATGATTCTCTTACCTTTTGCACCTATCGAAGGTTCTCCTAAGGTTCTTACTCCAGTATCTGTGATGTTTTTAATCATATTATCAAATTCATCACTTTCAATACAAATATGATGTATACCACCACCTCTATTCGCAATAAATTTTGAAATTGGGGTATCCGTCCCATATGGTTCCAGTAATTCAATATTTGTTGAACCAATGGTAACAAATGAAGTATTTACTTTTTGACTTTCTACTAAATGTGGTTCTGTTGCTTGATTACCTGATAAGAGTTCAAAAAAACTCTTTGCATTATCAATATTCGATACCACAATTGCCAGATGTGCTAAAGTATTAACCATGACCTTTGTGATACTACTTGTGCCTTAAATTCTTTAGTCTAATAATAGAAATATTATTTCTTAAATGGTGAAGGTAGGCTTATATCTACTAAAGACAATAATCAATGAATTTGTAATTTCACCCAATGTAGCTCTTGCTCGTACTGCATTTAAAACAATTGGAAATAGATTTTCATCGTTTTTTGCAGCTTTAGTTAGTTTATCCAATATCTCATCAACTCTAACTTGATCCCTAGATTTACGGACATCATTTAATCGATTAATTTGCTGTAAAGCTATTTCATCATCAATTTTTAATAGATCTGGAATTGTGTATTTATCTTGTTTGAATTTATTAACTCCTACAATTATTCGTTCTTTCTTCTCTAGCATTCTTTCGTGTTGATACGCAGAGTCGTGAATTTTATTCTGAATAATCCCATTTGAAATAGCATCAATTAAACCAATCTTTTCAATCTCTCTAATTAGTTCCCATGATTGTTTTTCTAATTCTTCTGTCAGCCATTCTAAATAATACGAACCACCTAATGGATCAACTGAATTTACCACTCCACTTTCGTGTGCAATTATTTGCTGAGTCCTTAAAGCAGTTATCGCTGCACTATCAGAAGGCAATGCTAATGCTTCATCTTTGGAATTAGTGTGTAAAGATTGGGTTCCGCCTAATACTGCTGCCAGTGCTTGAATTGTCACTCTAGCAATGTTATTTTCTGGTTGTTGTGCTGTTAGTGAACTTCCTGCCGTTTGGGTATGAAATCGAAGCATCATCGATTTCTCATCTTTTGCATTAAACTCATTTTTCATCATCTCAGCCCACATTTTACGTGCGGCTCTGAATTTTGCAATTTCCTCAAAAAAATCATTGTGAGCATTAAAAAAGAAAGATAGTCGTTTTGCAAATACATCTATATCCAATCCTACATTAAGTGCAGATCGAATATATTCTCTTGCATTAGCTAATGTGAAAGCAATTTCTTGAACAGCGGTAGAACCAGCTTCTCTGATGTGATATCCAGATATTGAGATAGTATTGAATTTAGGTAATTCTTTAGAACAGTATTCAAATATATTCATAATCAATCTCATTGAAGGTTTGGGAGGGAAAATATAAGTCCCTCTGGCGATATATTCTTTCAGAATATCATTTTGAATTGTACCTCGAATCGATGAGGATTTGATTCCTGTTTCCTCAGCTACTACAATATACATTGCCAATAATATCATTGCTGGAGCATTTATTGTCATGGAAGTTGAGATTTTTGATAGATCTATTTGATTAAATAATAATTTCATATCCTCAACAGTATCGATGGCAACTCCAACTTTACCAATTTCTCCTTGCACTATGGGATCATCGGAATCATATCCCATTTGCGTTGGTAAATCGAAAGCGACTGAGAGACCTGTCTGTCCTCCTTCTAATAGCAATTTAAATCGTTTATTTGTTTCTATCGCTGTGGAAAATCCGGAATATTGTCGCATTGTCCATAATCTCCCTTGATACATTGTGGGATATACCCCACGGATGAAAGGATATTCTCCCGGTGGGGGTAAATTAATATCGTTTGATTTTTCTTGATATATTGAGGATTCAATCCCGGATAAGGTCTTTTTACTTGACATTGATTTCACCTAAATTACCGGGGTTACATTATTTTTAACAAAATCAACAATATCATCTAATGACGATCCTGGTCCAAAAATAGCAGCAACTCCGAGTTTCTTCAATTCTATCTCATCTTCTTTAGGAATAATTCCTCCTCCAAAAACAAGAATATCTTCAGCATCTTTTTCTTTAAGCAATTCTATGAGTTTTGAAAAAAGATGATTATGAGCTCCCGATAATACTGACAAACCGATTACGCTTGCATCTTCTTGGAGTGCAATTTCTACAATATTTTCAGGACTTTGATGTAATCCCGTGTAGATTACTTCCATTCCCGCATCTCGTAATGCACGTGCAACTACCTTTGCACCTCTATCATGTCCATCTAATCCAGGTTTCGCAATTACTACTCTTATTTTCGCTGACGACATTTTAATCAATTATTAATTTTAACCTGTTGAACTAATAGACTCACTAACAATCATAGTAACCCAACTGGGATCTCAAGAAGCTTCTTAAACTAGCTCAACAGGTTATTTTTTAGATTTATACCGTAATTTATTATCAGTTCTATTGAGCCATATGCAGAAGTCAGAGTTATTTGATCAAAGTACGAAATGATTGTATGTAATTTTACTCAACATCTGGACTTTTGAATTGAATCGATTCGATTACATCGAACTGATAAGCAAGCATAATAGTTCTTGAACTAACCCGCTCGGTAATACCTTTCGAATTGAAAAAGTCGATAATATCACCTAATTGAAATGTATCGCCTTCAAAGTAGTCAGAATCAGGAAATTCATATAGCATTCTAATGTTAAACTTTAACGCACGGCTTAACGATCTTTGTTTCAACATTTTTTTAATATTTTTGCCTTTGAAACTTAAATCATCAATTAAGTCCAATTTGAAGTCAGCATTATGAAACTTAGGATGAATTTCTGCAGTAGTTAATCTAGTTACTCCTCGTGTAGTTTTTGTGAAATTATTCTTGAATGAATTTTCAATATCTTCTTGGGCATCTTTAATTTGAGATAATAAAACAATGGGCAATTTATCGGTTGAAATTATTATCATGTTTGAAATTTTACCTTGATGAAGTGTAAGAGATAGACCTTCTCTTTCCATCATTTCAAACCCAAATAGTTCAGATTTACCCACTTCATCGAGAAATGATGAAAATGCGGTAACCATCCCACCTATTAATGTACTATTTACATTGGATCTCGCAACCTGTTCTTCATAGATTGTTAATTTTGAAGAGGTTTGAATTATTATTGATTCGATTGATTTTATTGCCTGTAATTCAACATGTGCTGATTTCACTGCATTGTTTATTTGTCGAATTCTTTCGACTCTTCTATTATTGAATTGCATTCCTACAATGGCTAAAGATACTATTGATACAAGTATTACAGGAAGTAAGATTATGTTTTCACGAATAAATTTAATTGCAAGTTCAAACGAAGTTGGAGATGAAGCTTGAACTCCTGGTAAATCATCAGAATTGAATTCGAGATTTGTCAGATTATTTGTATCACTTTCTAATACTTGCACATTTATTGAAAGTATTCTATCCAAATCGGTGGTATCTTGCTCACTAAGTACAATTAGGGCAATCCCATCCTGATTGGTTCTTGTAACTTTTATGATTTGTTTTCCTGTTCCATCTGTATATATTAAATCAATAGTGAACTCTACTGAAATATCATAAGGGGCAACAGAAAAATCTTGAGAAATTGGTGTATATTCGCTTAGTGACAAAGTAGGATTTGTTGAATCATTGTTTAGGTACTTCAGGGCAGCTACAATAGTATATTCTCGACCTTGCTGAATACTGTCTTCAATTATTATGGTAATACCATATGTATGAGGGAGGACTTCAAACTGTATTTCAATATCAAACCATTCTTGGTATCCATCTTTTAGAAAACTAATTATCCAAGTATAATTATTTGGATTTAGATCAGTATAATCAAATGTAATAGTAAAATTCCCGTCGCTCCTTGTGATCACCTCAAAAGTATCAATTATGTTTAGATTTTGGAATAATTGAACTTTTACTGTGCCGCCATCGACTCCGCCTTTATCTTCTTTAGGGGTAGTTAACCAAGAACCTTGGAATTCTTCTGTATCTGCCTCATAAACCCGTGTCTCAATTTCAATAATAGGTCGTATGGTGTCAGTAATTGTAGGATCTTTTACTCTAATTGTAACAAAACTGATAATAGAATTACCAGATTCATCTGAAATAACCATCTTGAAATCATAAAATCCGGGTTCAAATCCGTCAATATTAATCCTAATTGGTTCAGAGTCTACCCAATCACCCGATCTAGTAAAACCAACAGTAGAGATAACAAAGGTATGAGCATGAATATCTGTAACTACCCATTCAAGGAAATTATCGGTAGTAGTTTCATTTATTGTATGATCCACTGGTTCGCTAATTAATACAGGTGCTGTTTCATCAATTACTTCAAGAATAAATGAATAGTATAATTCGTTTCCTGATTCATCTACAAAGAAAACTGTAAAATTATAAAAGCCAGCCTCTAAATTGTCGATATTCCAAATTTTGTCTTCATTGTTTATGTAAGACTCATTAATCAGTAGTAGTCCATCGCGTGATATATTGAAATGGTGAGGATGAATTTCATTAACATTCCATATTAGATCATGACCTGTTGTACCTTCTGTATAATTACTAATTGTAGGTAGTGAAATGAAAAAAGGAAGATCTAAATCTACAACAGTGATTAAAATTGTAGAAATAAAAATGTTAGATGATGTATCATTAATGAATAGGGTGTAATTATAAAATCCAGCAGATAATCCATTAATATCAAATTGATATATTTGATTACTAATCCAACTGTTAGTAAATACAGCTACATCATTAATATACATCACATAAGTATCTTCATGGTTATCATCCATACTCCATTGCAAATTATTTACTTGTGTACCTTCTACAATAGTAAATTCATTCTCTAACGGTGTTGAAATGAATATTGGACTAAGAATATCCGTGACTGTTACAATGGTCGTGTGAATGCTAAAATGTCCGGAGTCATCATAAATAATAATTGTATAATTCCAAACGCCTTTTTCATATTTCAAAGCATTATAGGTTATCGTTGTTTCTCCAGAACTTGACCAAATTAAAGTGATTAGGACACCCGTACCATTTCCAAGAATTTCATATTTGTTGGGATTTTGATCGAATATTGTCCAATTCAATTGTTTCCCAGTTGAACTCTCAAAATATTCATATGTAACAACAGAAAACGTAGTGAATACTGGGGTAATTGTATCTTTGACCTCCACAATTACGGTGTCAATTAGTTCATTACCTGATTTATCAAGTGCAATAATGGTAAAATCATGAAATCCAACTGCTAATGGATCTATTCCAACACCAAAAACAAGATCATTATCAACTGCATAATCTAACTCTCTATTTGATGGTAAAATTCCGGAATCGACCAAAGTCCCATTATGATAAATTTCGTAAGTGTCAGGATAATTATCTGTAAATAACCAAGTTATTTTATTGCCAGTTTCTCCAGATTCATAGCTAATATTGGATGGTGGCACACTCAAATTTGGAGGTAATTCATCAAAAATAGTTACCCATACAGTCGATTCATTACTATTTAGTGATGAATCTCGAACCTCTATTGTAAAATTATACCAACCTTTCGTTAAGCCATCAAGACTTAATGTAATATTTTCTCCATCATTCCAAGAACCGGTTTGAAAGTTGGTACCATTTTTATAAATTATATAGGTATCATTATACGTATCAGAAGCCACCCAAATTAACGATTTACCCACAACTGTTTCTTCGTTATATTGAACAGGGGTTGGAGTAAATGTAATTATAGGAGCTGTGCGTTCAACTACTCTTACTTGAACTATGTCACTAACAACATTTCCTGATAAATCATAAATAAAAATAGTATAAGTGTAAAGACTAAGAATTGATCCACTGACATCTAAAGAAATTGTACCTGAGGACCAGGTTGTATTGATTAGTAGATTACTCCCATTATAGATTTCATAGTAATCAGCATATTTATCCGATACAATCCAATTTATTGTAGTTATAGTGGCATTAGTTTCTCCTTCTAAATAGTTGATATTAGTTGGATGATCAATCTGAGGAATAGTTTCATCAGTTACCGTAAATATGATTGTATGATTGATTCTATTATTGGATTCATCAATAAATATAATTGTGAAATTGTAGGTTCCTTTATCAAATCCGTCTATCGGATATACTATTGGCACCCCAGAAGTCCATATGTCTGATTTTAATTGATTTGTTGCATTCCAAATTTCATAGGTACTTGCATATTTATCAGATGCATCCCAAGTTAAAGAATTTCCACCATCACCTTCAGCATATTGAGTATTCGACGGTAGGGGGAGAATGAAAATGGGGAAGGTTTCGTCAGTAACCTCAAAAATAACTGTGTGGTGTATCCAATTCAATGATTCATCAATGAATATTATTGTAAAATTGTAGAATCCTTTTTCTTTACTATCAATACCAAATATTATTGGTATTCCAGAGTTCCATATCCCAGATGTCAATTGATTTGTTTCATTCCAGATTTCATAAGTGGCAGCATAATTATCGGTGGCATCCCATGTTAGGGTATTTCCTAGATCACCCTCGGGATATTGGGTATTTGAGGGGCTGTCAACAAGTATAGGTAGTGCATTATCATTGACAGTAATTATAACTGTATCGAAGTCAAAATTACCTGACACATCATAGATAATTATTGTATAATTATACTCTCCTTTCAATAAACTTGTGATATTCCAGGATATATCTACTCCAGGGTTCCAGTTCCCTGAATCAACTTGAATCTCATTTTTGTAAATAATATAAGTATCGTTATAGCTATCTGAACCTCTCCAAATTAAAATTTGTAACCCACCACTTTCATTGAATGCGAAATCATTAATTGGTAGTGTTACAATGGGGTCTGTCTCATCAGTTACTTCAAAAATAACAGTGTGATGTATCCAGTTCCCTGATTCATCGAAGAATATTATTGTAAAGTTGTGCAAACCTTTCAGAAAACCATCTATATCATAAATTATTGGCAATCCAGAAGTCCAGCTCGATGTATTCAGTAGGTGGGTAGAATTCCAAATTTCATAATTAAATGCATAGGCATCGGTAGCATCCCAGGTTAAAGTATTTCCTGGGGCTCCTTCAGCATATTGAAAATTTGTGGGACTATCGACTAAAAAGGGAATAGTTCCATCAGTAATTGTTATTGTGACTGTATCATTATCAGAATTCCCAGTTTTATCATAGACAAATACTGTATAATTATAAACTCCTTTTGATAATCCATCAACATTAATAATAATTGCCTCACCTGAAGAATTCCACAGTCCTGTTTTTATCAATCCAAAATCATCATATATATCATAATGGTCTGGATATTTTTCGATGTATGACCATTCAATTGTATTACCTAGTGGATCTCCTTCATCATATGAATAATCAGAAGGTGGTCCGGAAATTAAAGGTAATGTATTATCATTTA
The DNA here is from genome assembly GCA_001940725.1 of Candidatus Heimdallarchaeota archaeon LC_2. Next base: position 9,238 of record MDVR01000154.1, read on the forward strand.
CTGTCACGGTAAAGGTTGTAACGTTTACATTACCTACGGTATCGTAGATAAAGAGCGTATAATTATATATTCCCTTTTCGAAACCATCCAAGGCGATTGTAATATTTACTCCAGACGTCCAACTTCCAGAAGTGAAAAAGCCAGTGTCATTATAAATTTCATAATAGTCAGGAAAATCGTCTGAAGCATTCCAATTAACATGGTTTCCAGAAATTCCTTCACTGTACACAATGTCATTAGGCTCCATATTCCAAATAGGGTTATCAGATACCGTTACCCATACTAAACTAGTAACAAAATTACCATCTGTATCGTTAATGAACAAGGTGAAATTATAAACACCAATTATTAATCCATCAATATTAAACGATAGTACTTCACCGCTTAAGCCTACCCATGAACCATCAATAATTGAAACATTTTGACGGTATAACTCATACCAATCTGGGTTGGTATCCTCCACTGTCCAATTTAGGAAATTACCAATTTCCCCTTCTATATAAAAAGGATCAGCTGGAACAACTGTGAACACTGACTCTTCAGTAACATTAATCGCTACCGTATCATTAGCCTGATTTCCTTCAATGTCAGATATGAAAATTGTATAATTGTAGATACCTGCAG
>MDVR01000155.1 GCA_001940725.1 Candidatus Heimdallarchaeota archaeon LC_2
ATATTAAACTGTGCAATAGCCACTTACTGGATATGATACGACTATATTGTCATTAAAGACCTGAAAGGGATAATATTGGAAATATACAAATCAAATTAAAATATTCCCAAATTGTTCAGATAGTCTACTACTGAACAATAACAAATGCTGCTCACCTTGGGGAGTTATTCTTACTTGAACTGATCTCCCATCTTTAGATCGTTCAACAAAATTTGCACGAGAAAGTTTATTTATAACATAACCCATTTTTGCAGTAGCTTTTGTATAGTCAGTTTCATTTAAATCTACAGCATCAAGAAGTTCCTTTAAGGAATCCACCCTTTTAGCTTTGAATATCAATTCTAATACCTTAAATTCAAGCGGAGAAATAGTTTCAATCCGATATGGGTATAATTCAATAAGTACTGACTTTTCTAGATAATAAGATACACAGTTTAATGCTTGAGATAAATATTGCATCATCAAGCTTTCTTTAGTGTATTCACTGGAAACACAAACGAATAATACAAACTTCTTCCTGTCGCTTTTCTCGGGTAATATATTTTGAAGTGCAATAAGAAGCTTATTCACAATTTCTCTAATATCTGTAATATCATCCTTATAGTAATCAAATTCGTCTAATTGATGAATTTCAAATAAAGGAGTTTCTAAATTGGGCTTCCCAATACTAATAATTAAATTAATGGAATAAGATTTAACTACAATTGGCAATAATTGTTCTACCATATTACCAAGAATGATATGAACTGTTTCCATACTGCATATGATAATAACCTATAGTAATATATAATATTTTTGTCTAATATTAGAATTTTTTTCAGATATTTGGAATAATATTTTTATATTAGACAATTTATATATTATAGTATGGAAGACAAAGATCTATCATTAAATCAACGAATAACCGATACTATTCACTCAAATTTCTCAAGTAAACCAGTTCAAGGCACAAGTTTAGACGAAGTGGATTTATTGGACCCAACCCAATTATCTGACTGGGATCCAGCAGCAAATCCAGTTTCTTTATCTCCGTTCGAGGATGCTGATAGTATTGCAGATTTGATCCATGGCCTGGAAATACCGAAACTGGCAATGTCAGAATATTATGGAGAATATAACTTTGGGGCGGTAGATGGAAGTAGTGGTCGAATTGTTCGTCAAACATTAGCTGCGGTTTTTGTTCAATCTGCATTTGCTAGTAATTCGATAAACGCGAGTATGGATGTTACAAGGTTAATGGATAATGATTTCAAAATTATACCTTTTACTGACTACTTCTTGAAAGATTCAGCGATAAAACATCCAAATATTGTGGGTTATGATCCTAATAAAGATATTATGATTAATGTTGATTCCAGAGCAGGATATGAACAAGCTATTTTGGAAGTGAATACTATTCCTTTAGTTATGAAAAAATATGGCGATAATCTTCATTTTCTGGGGATTGATGGTCCATTATACTCTAAATCTAACATTTCACTGGCTTCAAAAACCGTAGACAAAGCTCTCAACAATCTTATCGGAATGTTTGCCATTGTCAAGAGGACAGGTAGTTCTGCTGTTCTAAATAAAATGAGAGAACAATTGAAAACCAATCCGAATAAAGCATTGAAACAGATATTGAAAAATCAGTACTTCAATGATACTTCATTTTTTGCTCGCTATCTCCAAGAAGGCCATAGGTCTCTATTTTTTGAAGATAGAAGCTCTAAAGAAGAAAAAGCAGGTCTACCTGATGAGTTGACCCGAGTCTGCTGTTACTTAAAGATGGATAATAGAAAAGTTGTACGTCTTGAAATGCCAAAAAAAGTGGCTTACGAACATGGTGATTTGACTATGGGGAATGATATTGCTAACATGGTCTATTGGCAAGCCCGAGAAAGTAGTAAACCATTACCTAATTATTTTCATCTCGCCGACGAAGCTGCTAAATTAACAAGAACCAAAATTGAAGGCTATAAAACCCCAATTGATGAATTTCTAAAATCAATAGGAGATTCAACTATAGAATTCCAAGAATGGAAGGGATATACATGAGTACACCAGATTACCCACCAATACCACAAGAAATCCGTGATCGTCTAGAAAACGAGACTGGCAGAATCGTTTCTGCAATTCAAGACCCTGTTTATGTGGGTTTGGATCGGAAATTCAACATCAAAGCAATCGTGGATGCTAGTAAGAGCAGAGTTGTCAAATTAGATGATGTCGTCTTAATTTATGATTATCTACGTGGAGAAACCATGGCAGCCAGAGTTATTGGCCATTCTACACAAACAATAGATGAGAATAAAACTACGGATAAATTGTTTAAACTCGACAGTGTCTCAGGATTTGAAAAATTCAAAAATAAACGATACGATTTCATTCGTACACCTCATTTGTTTCATTTAGAGCCAATTATCAAACTAGCATACAAAAATGGAGAACTTATAGCTATGGGATCAGTCGACTTTGCCCCATCAGAGATGGCATCCCTCTTTCCTCCAACTGGATCAGAAGTCTTTACAATATACGGAATGATGGAGAAAGGGATTAATGTGGCTTGTCTTGGTCGTGAAAATGAATTGAAAGTATTTATAGATCAGGAGACCAATGAACCCTTTGCTTTACCTATTATGATTTCTAAAGATCTCTTCAACCGACATGTTTCATATAATGGAACTACTGGATCTGGTAAGACCGTTGGTCTGAAGGGGATAATTGCTCAATTATATCAATATCGGAGTGGAATATTTCTTACGGACACTCAAGGGGATTATGTTGCTCATCTTATTGAGCCAGAGATTTCTCAGGACCAACACAATGCACTTTCAAGAGATCCAGATAGTTTTGATCTGATGAACAAAGCAATGAATATTAATCTTCCAAAGAGCGTTATTAATCCAAAGGATTTGACTATTTGGTATCCGCCTATTCTTGATTTCAAGGATGATTTAATTCTTTATTACCTTAAGAAAAGAGAAAAAGAACTTGGTTATAGATTGAGAAAATTCCAACCTTCAAGTTCTTTGATTTCTTCATGGGGGACACTCGCTACAGTATTGCCGAAGCTCTCTGAAGTTCAATCCATGGGCCTTCCCTTGATTTTTAATGCTTATTTGACAGATTTGGAAGAGAAAGGTGAATTATTCAAATTGAACAATTTCATCACTTACCTAACAGATAACGAGGTTCAAGCTTGTGGAATCGGAGAAATAAATGCAGTTAGCCTAAAACCGATTAGAAGAGCATTAAAAACTTTAAACGAAGGGAATATCCTTGATAGAGTGAGAGAAGATGAATCCACCCAATATTCAGATCTATTTCAAGAAGGTAAAATTTCAATTCTTTATCTCCCCAGAGACGTAAAAAATCCAAAAATAGATCTTGAAGGTGTCACTCCCTTGTTACAACTTCTCATTTATCAGCTGATCCTTAGAAATAAGACCCAAAGTAGCTTTCAAAGGCTAATTATTTTGGATGAAGCTCAAAACATTATTCCAAATGAACGCTACGCGTCCTCGAAAACAATAGCCCGCGAATTAGCAAGACAATTTGAAATACTAGCTCGAGAAGGACGAAAAAATAATTTCTCACTTATTGTTGCTTCTCAAGAACCAGGACGGATAAACTCGACAGTATTCAAACAATGTGCCACTCGTATTTTCTTACGATTGCCACATCAAGATGTCGAAGAAATCAAAGGTGAAATTGATAAGAAGCATCAAGGCATACTTCCTAGACTTAAAGTCGGTTCAGGGATCATTCATTCACCAGATGCAATTGAGGTTGGACAAATTTGGGCCAAATTCCCCATTCCACCAATATTTCACGAGTCGATCTTTGTAACAATTGAGCGTATTGAACAATCTGATATTGGACAAGCCTTTTTAATTGACACAGCTGCTACATCAACTTCTAATATCGTTCAAGATGATGATGAGGGAACTACTAATTTGGAGGATCTATAAAATGGTTAAATTCATACATACCTCAGACTGGCACTTAGGTCGCAGAAATTACAACTCTGAAGAACGTTATCGGGATAATTTTAGAGTAATATATAGAATGATCCAGCAAATCAAAGATATGGATGGAGAAGATCGACCTGATTTTATATTTCATACAGGGGATGTTTTCCATAACCAAAATGTGGATTCGAACACATTCAATTATGCCATCAAAATCTTTCAAGAATTTCAAAAGATGGAAATCCCAGTTTACGTGATTAGAGGCAATCATGATGCAGATGAAGAAAAATACACTAACACGTTTCTTCATGCACTTGAGCAAGTGAACTTGATCAAAGTAGTTTCCACTTCACTCGATCCAACAAAATCTATTTTTGAACCCCTACCAGGAGTTCGGCTTTATGGAGTTGGTCACAGATATTCTTCCTACAAGGAACGACTTGAAGAAATCATCCAATCACATCCAATCGAACCAGATAATGTTAATATCTTGGGACTACATACGAGTGTTTCTGGACTCGATGGTTCAGATAGTCGTTCAACCATCCCTGGAGCAATAGATTTCTCAGCCAATTACTTGTTGGATTTGGATTTCCATTATATAGCTCTAGGTCATCATCATGGTAGGTCAATCTACCAACCAAAACGAAATGGATCTACAATCGCCTACAGTGGTTCACCAGAACATTGGAATAATGCTAACTGGGATAAGGATGGAATAAATGATAAGAAATACGTTCTTTTTGTTGATATAAATAATGGAAAAGTGAACGTAACGGAAATTGAACTAAAAGTCCGTCCTAAAATCTACATCCAAAAAGAATATCATGAACTTGATGGGGCGAAAGCTATTGATGAAATCATGGAGCTATTGGAAAATAAGAATAAAGAATTTGAGTCTTTAGTTCCTTTAAGTATTGATTCTAGCAAGAGAATACGTTATCTTCCAATTATTAATTTCCATTTTACTATAGGGTTCCATGAGGAAGAATTCGATTATCCCTTTGATAGATTGAAGTTTAGACTTGAGAATATTCTACATCCAGCTTCCAGCATACGAATTGAACCGATTCATGAAGATCAAAAGATTGAATTTTTTAATGAAGATGATCTCTACACTAAAATTATAGGGAATCTGTATCCAGAAAACACTGAAAAGGTCACCGATCTATTAGAAAGAAGCCTAAGGAAAAGAGAATCTTTGATTGAAGTCACAGGAAGTGTCAATAAAGCTGAAAGTGAACTAGAGGAATATCTTTGGAGAAGTTACATGGAGGAAGCAACATGAAAATTGTAGAAATGACTATCAATAACTTTGGTAGTTACAAGGATAATGCAATTTTCCGCTTTGAAGACGACATTACCGTTTACCAGGGTCCTAATGGAGCAGGTAAGAGTACAATGATTGAGGGCATATTTTATGCATTTTTTGGAAAACTAGCGAAGGAAGGAGTCAAAGATCTTGATTATGTACGATTAAACAAAAAGGCAGAAGTTTCATTGACTTGGGAGCATCAAGGTGAGAAATATGTCATAGAACGAACTATTACAAATAAAGGCAAAGCAATTCGAACTCGAAAGCTAACAAATCTTACGAAGAAGAAAGTTTGGAAAAAGGAAAGCAGTATCCAAGAACTTGTTATCCAAATGCTTGGAGAAATGACAACGATAAAGAATTCCATATATTCTCCTCAAGGTCAATTACACTCACTGTTATCTATGCAGGGAGAAGAATTGAAAAAAGAATTGTCTCAAATATTCGGGATTGAACAATACAAGAGATTAGCATTAACCTGGGAACGGTTAAGTACCAGAGCAAATCGAGAAAAATCTGATTTAGAAGGTACAATTCAAAATTTAACTCAATTATGCGAGCAAATACCTGATATTAAGGATCAGATTGGAAAATTAGAAGGAGAGGATCAGACACTCGAAGCCAAACTTTCACAATTAGATAAACAAGGAAAGAAACTGGAAGAAATACAAACTGAGAAGACTAAGATTGAGACAAAGATTGAAGGCTTCCAGAAAAATATTGATGAGAAAACACCAAAATATGAGGAAAAGAAAGGTGAATTAGAACGCATCGAAGCTTCAATTTCTGAGGATAAGCTAAAGAATCCAGAAAAGGCATTGAAAAATCTAAATATAGAATTAGGTGAGATATTTGGGGAAATAGAGATCTTAGACCCTTTTATTAAAGAAACCGAAACACTTGTGAATAACTTAGAAATTGAAAAAGGAAAGCTTGATGAGAGATCTTCTCAATTAGAAGAGGGTATTGATGGTTTAATAGAAAAAAGTGAAGCTGACGAATCTCCTCATAAATTTGAGAAGGAAGAAGCAAAAGAGTTCATCGACAAAAACAAAGACCTTGTCAATTACAAAATTGAGGAACTTGAAAAGAATGGAGCTATTATACAAGATTTACTCAGCAAAAATACAGAAATCAATTCTCAGATGGAGAAAGATGATGAAGATACTGTTTACAATTTTATAAGTAAATTAACAAGTATTTCACCTTCAGATTTTCAATCGGATGATTTATCTTCAGTTGAGATTGATAATTTTTCAAAATGGCTAGAAATTCTCCAGAAGGAGATTATTTCATTAGTCAAAAGAGAAAAAGAACTGAATGACAGTTTAATTGAATCTAAAACTAAATTAAAATCTCTGGACGACGATTTGAAAGAAAAGGAGCAAACACTATCAAAACTCAAGAGTGGAGAAATTGAAACTTGTACTGAATGTGGGACAAAATTAACACCCGAATTAAGGAAATCAAATCAAGAGAGAACTACAAAAGAAATAGGGAAAATCAATGATGAGATCGAAAGTGTTGAAGATAAACAAGATCTGGCGCAAAAGGAACTAGAGGATCAGACATTTAAAGATAAAATTGACGTGATCGAAACAAACAATCTTAAAAATAAGGTAGAATATCGGATTGTTGAAATTTCGACTGCATTTCAGAATTATAAAACAACTGTTTCAACACTTTCCAAATTTGAGAAAGAATTCGACGAGATCTCCTCTAAGCTAAAGCAGGAATGGAAGGAGAAACTACAAAAATCGAATATTGAAAAAATACATGATGAATTGCGACAAAATGAACAATTCAATACTTCATTTCAAGAAGATTTGATTCAAATTGAAGAGAATTATAAGAAGAAAAAGAAGAAAGAGGAAGAAATCAAGAAAATAGAAGAGGGGATTAGGGAGTCATATTCAAAATACAAGCTGGATCACAACAGTATCTTCAAGAAGCTAAAGAGTGAGTTAGAAAGTAAAAATCAAGAAAGGTCAGATGCCAAAAAAGCAATTCAAGAACTTGGAACATATCAGGAATTGAAACAAGAAGTCAAAGACGTAAAACAAAAGCTGGAAAGAAATGAAAAAGATAAGAAATCCAAAGAGGAAGAATTAACTAAACCTCCTTACAACACACTTAACGAAAACAAAAAGTCCAATGAGACTGAGAAGAAATCAGCAAATGATCGAAGACGTGAAATTGCAAGCGAATTAAGTAATCAGAAGAATGAATTAGAAACTTCAGAAAAAGCTTATGATGAGAAAAAGACTAAGGAAGAAAGAGTAACCAAATTGACTACTTTTGCGGCTTTAGCTGACTCTGTTGGTAAAGTATTTCGAGAGGTACGACCTAAGCTATTAAACTTCAAAACAAAGAGAATCGTGGAAAGAACAAACAAGATTGTCCGTAGTATGCCTTCACAGGCAGATACCCTTCGATTAGATGTTGACGAGGATGGTGATGAATATAATTTGGTTGTCTTTCGCAATGGTGAGAAAGGTAAACTGGGTACAGTAAGTGGTGGAGAACTGACAGGACTTGGCTTTGCGCTTCGAGTTGCAATTGCCCAAGAATTAAGCACTGTAGGGATCCTCATTCTCGATGAACCAACTTATGGATTAGATAAGTCACGTCGATCGAAACTCGCTGAAATTTTAGTTAGTCAAAAACATATCAAACAACTCCTAGTAGTTACTCATGATGAGATCTTTAATGGTAAAACAACAAACATCACACAGATTAGGCAAAACAACGGAGCGAGTAGGAACATGGCTGATGAACTTGGTATTCAATCTGAGGAATTGGAGTGAACAATCAAATGATAGTTTTTAATTTTTACTCATATAGAAAATTACCTCACAATGTTCAATCTAAGCTTAGTAAAACTAATAGGGAAATGGGGTTTTAGGTATGAAATTGAATCAGATCAACAAATTCATTAACCATAATTTGCAATCGATTCCCCTAATAAGTTTAAATACCCTAAAAGAGGGAATACTCGAAAATGGAGATTAGTATAGAAATGAATACATGGACACCAGAACTAAGTAAAAAATTAGAACTTCTAAATTATCTTGAACCCATAATTGCACTACGAAAATTACCTTTCAGTGAGCCTGATCTAAGAATGATGCGAGATCGATATGACATTCTTTCATTAGTTTTAATCATGATCCAAGAAATCATAAATTCTTTTAGTATTGATAGTGAGATTGGATTAGGATTAACCAGAGATGATATAATGAATCGGCTAATTCCTTTTATGGAAAAAATTGATCAAAGGGATGGTATTATCGTTAATTCTGAATTGCATGTTCAATTTATTTCCAAATTGATCACTAAACTTACTTCGAAAAATTACCAAGAACATAAGATAACATTTATTGATTATCAAGATGGAAATTTTCTCCAAAGAGATCGTATACTAACTATCTTGAAAGCCGAATTAGGACCTGAGGGGATAGTTGTAATAAAAATAGATGAAAAGTTAATCAATATTTTTCGATCATTGGCAAATGAAGATTCAATCGAAAATGAAGTAACAGCTCAACGTTATATGTTAAGTACACAGGTCGCTAAAGGAGAACTATCAAATGCAATTAATAGTGCAAAAAGACAAGTGAGCAGTGCTCGAGCTTATTTAGTAAAAATTCATAACACTATTCGCAGTTTAGAAAGAAATTATGATGAGAAAAAGTGGAGAGAAGTACAAAGGGTCGATCTTAAGAGAATTGAAGAGCAGGTAGAACAGTGGATTAAAGATCATAATGATATTTATGATTTGGTTGGAATACATTTTGGTTCAGTTCCTTATAATGACCCCAATTACAAAAAAATTCAGAGTTTAGAAAAACGGATTATGGATGCAAATAGTTATTTTACCTCGATCTACAGTACGGTAAGTGCTGCCCGTCAAACTTTTCTAAGTGTTCATTGGAATAGAAGAAGATTCACAACTTCCGATGATATATTATTTTCACTTGATCCAGAATTGGTACAGGCTATAGCACGAACAACTTTAGCAGAACAACCAAATGTGATGAATCTACTTGAGGGTTATCTACAAATTCCTCGGGCCCCTCGCATTCATAGTATCCTAAATACTCTTGATTATCTCACTGCAACTGGAAGAACTTATTTTGATCCTAAACCGATCGAAAATTTAGAGTTAACGTTTTCTGAAGAAATTTCAAAATTTGATGAACAAGTAAAATTGGATGCATGGACGGCCTTTTACGAATTCATTAACAATCAAAACCAATTCATGCTTTCTTCTCTGTTTAATTTCATGAAGGAAAGTGGGAATTCATATACTTCCATCGTTTTTTTATGTTATTTTTTCATGATACGAGCTGGTGAGGAAGCAAAAATTGGTTATCAACATGATAAAGTCTACATTATAAATTCTACCCTTAATAATCTATTTCACTTTGAATATAGGGAGAATGTTGTAATAGGGGGAGGAGATTTACTCATTAAAGTAGAGGAGGTAGATGGAAATTAGTTTTAGTGATGGAGGATCAAAAGGTCTCGAAACACTTTTTGACGATTTAAGTAAACAAGAACAAGCAATTTCAGAGGATGAACAAGATCTATTGAATGACATATATAACGCTGGCCGATTAATACGCCTTTCTTTGAGCAGCTCTAGTAAACACAAAAAAGAATATAGGGAGACAATTAAAAGACTTCGATCCAAACGACCACGTGTAGAGAGAATGGTACATCAAATAGCTTCATCATTAGATTTGGAGGTGTTGACTATTACGGGATCTCAATTGGTTTTACATCCTCTCCCTGATTCTGCATTTCGTACAAGAGCAGCAGATCTAGATCTACCTTCTGGGCTGAAAGAAAAACGATTGGGTTCTCTCATTCTTGTATCAATAGCAGCTCTCTGTTTCCCGACAGGTAATCAAATTGAAGATCCAGATATGAGAGGGTTCCCAGTAACAATTGAAGAAATAATTGATAAAATCAATCAAGTAAGTAAGGAATTAGATAAACAATTAGACACTTATGAATTAAGCCCACCGACAAATCACATTGAACTAACCAAAGTATATCAAGAGTTCCGTAAGTATAAGACTGAAATTCCAGAAGAAAACAAAATGTACACCCAAAAAGAGATGGTTAGACGATATTTTAGATATTTAATTCAGCATGGTTTTTTGGTACTTGATGACGACCGTTATTTTCCAACTCTTCTGTTCAAGCTACAGGTTACTGCTTTAATTAAAAATAAACTATTTTTAGACTTTTTGAATCTTCAGGAGGAAATAAATGCCCGTTCTTAATAAATATCGAGTAATCCATTTCGGAGTTAAAACGAAAGCGAATCAATCCGTGGTTTATTTTAAAGATCTAACAATCCCATTCTATGGAAAAAATACTTACATATATGGAACAAATGGAACTGGAAAGTCATCTTTAATTAGTTTACTTCTATATTCCTTGCACCCACTCAAACGTGATTTTCCAAAGGGAGAGGGTAAAAAACGAGTATTTACTGATTATGTGATGGGAGATAGACCTGGTTATATTATGTTGGAATGGATACTAAATCCAAATGAGGTAGATGAATCAAAAAGAAGATTTCTTTTAACTGGAATGGTAGTATCTACTAGACAACAAAAACTTAGAGAACAATTCTTTCTAAGAGAATATGATGCATCCACTGCTACTATCACACTTGATAATTTTTCACCAATCGAGGAAGGTCTCCCACAAAGTCTTGAAGCAGTCAGGACTCTTTTGAGAAATAACAAATTTAGATTAACTACAGGTGCTAATGAGTGGATGGATATGTTGGAAAATTTTATGATCCATCGTAGTATGATTTCAAATCTAATAAAATTGAATCAAACAGAAAATTCGATGAAAGAGGGTTTACAATATGATAGTGAATTAGAATTTGTAGTATCCTTACTCAAAGATATAGTACCAGAACCAGCTGAATCAGAGAGCTTTGGAATTCAACTAAAAAATCAATTTTCATTTATCAAGAAACAACCGGACATTAAACGAGAGTTGCAATTTCTAAAGGAAACTGGGGAAAAAATAAAACCATACGTTAGTTTAAACGATATTAAAAATAAATTAATTACAGAATATGAAAGAATTAATGCTGAAGTTAGACATAATCAATTTACCTCTGTCAAGGTTTCAAAAATTCTGGAGAAAGATTTAGTAAATGTCGATATGGAGTTAACAGAGAAAAAGGAGAAGGTTAAACATCTTAAGGAGCAAAAAGAGCAGATAGCATTGAACCTTAAAATTGCTGAGTTCCTCTACAAAACATCTTATCTAGACATCCTATCGTTAGATAAGGTATCCAAGGAGGTTAAGATTGATCGATTAATGAAAAACCAAAATTTGGTTGGTTTCATTGAAAAATATTTTGAACTTCATAAACTCAAAGGTGATTTAGATGTATCTGAAGAGCAACTCAGTATCAATTCAAAGATGTTAAAAGAAAAAATTTCTAAATCATTGAGTAAAATGAAAACAATTCTTGTAGGGTTATATTTGCAAGAGAAACCAAAATACCTTGATAACTTAAATTCAATAGATCAGCTTGAAAAACAAATATCTGCTAATGATCAAGAAATAGGTCGCAATGAAGAAAGAGAAAAAAATCTCACTATTAGGGTAAAAGAAATAAAGAAGGAAATTAATAAAATAAAGGATTTAGAGAGTTATTACACTGAATCATGTGGATCATGGAATGATTTAGAAGAACTTAAAGATAGTATACTGAAAAAATATAATAATCATTCAGAGAAATTAACATCTCTAAGAGAAAAAAATTTGATGTTTGAAGGATTAATTAATAACATTGGCATCAAAATAGAGAACGAAAAACACCGTTTAGAAAAACTACGACAGAATCAAAATAAATTCAAAACGGAATTAAAAGAATATGATGAAATTTGGCAAAGGGTAGTTGATCATAGAATAACAAATACAGATCTTGGGACACTTGATCCGAACATTACAGATATTGAAGTTATATCAGTAGATTACATAAATGAAAAAAAGAATCAAATGATGAAATTACAACTGAGAAGTGCAGAGAATCAGATTTTATCTAATAAAGATGATTTCATTTTATCACATTGGGATTCAGTTGGAAAGCTGAAACCAGATAGTAAAATTATGGATACTTGTGAATATTTACAAAATCAAGGATATCAAGTGACTGATGCTTGGACATATTTACAGACTTATCCGAGTTTTATTCCAATAGCTGAGAAATATCCAATCCTGTTTACCGGAATCGCAGTTATATCTCCGAATAGCATAATTCAAATTAGAGAACTTTTGGAAACAAGATATAAAGATGAATATTTTGATGTACCCCTTTTGATTTTGGATGTAGAACTTTTAGAAAATGATCTCGATTCTGCAGTTTGGGAAATTCCAAATCTTCTCACGACAAGTCCTTTATCTGGAATTGATTGGAAATTTTCGAAAGAAAAACTAAATCTATACATTGAACATTTACGAATGAAACAGGAAGAATATAAGATTGTACAGCAAGATATTGAGAAAGATATCCAGCTGATTATCGACTACCTTGATTTATGTAATTCTCTTCCAAGTTCAAATAAATATGAAGTACTACAGGCTGAGTCCAAAAACGTAGATGATGATATTAAATCAACTCAGGATCATACTAATACTCTAGAAAAAGAAGCAGGAGACACGGAAAAACAAATCGAATTATTGAAATTACAAATAAGGGATACTGAAGAACAATTTCGTGTGTGGGCCAAAATCAAAGATCATTTTCTAACGAACTCGTCACTTCTCGAAAACAAAATAACAATAATTGAAAAACACGAAAAAATGAAATTTCAAATCTCAGATGCAAGAGAGATTATTATAAGTATTAAATATGAAAATAAAATGAATGGGAGCGAGCTTGAATCTACAAAAAAAATAGTAGAATTGCATAAGCGAACACTTGAGGATTATGAAGAACAAGCTAATGAATACTTAAATGTGGAAATTTTTGAATTACTAAAAAATATTGATCCTCCAAAGAAAACTCAACATCTTCAGAGTTACAATCAATATAAAGATGCAATGCAACAATATAAACGACAGTTAGATGAGGATCCAAGTCTTGAGGAATTGAAGAAGAGAAGAGATGAAATTAAAAATAAATTCAAAAGTCAATTATCCAATTTAAAGAAAAACCTTGCAGTTGTGAATTGCACAATAGAGCAGTTAGAGGGCTTATATAGGCAACATAAACAGGAATTAGATCATGTGAGTACCATTATGACTTTTCGACAAAATCTTCAAAAAGGGCTTGTGAAAATACGTTCTGAATTCGAGAAGCTGTCAGAAGAATACTCAGATGTAAATATTCTAGTTAAATCATTACGAATTGAACTACTTACAAATTTACCAAAGATAGATTCTGAAGTTCCTATTGAGAAATTACATAAAGAATTTCATAATAAAATAAAGGAAAATGAAACGAATGAAGAGTTATTGGAACATTCTAAATCAGACCTTGAAGCGGTAGAAAAACGTCAACAAACATTGAATTTCCAAGTTCAAAAGATTGATGGATATTTGAGAGAATTGGAGAGTCAAATCGTGACTTTAGAATTAGTGTTAAGCCAAATTAATATTAAAAACGTTCAAATTCAATCTTTTCAACCATCTTCTCTAACTTCTATACAAAATGATTTGAGATTAATCATTGAGAATATCGAAGATAAACTAGACATAAATCAAACAACTATCCGTACATTGAAGGATAATGTTGACAAATTTAATGAACATCTTTCAGATTTCAAAAAATTCCGCATGACGCAATCTGAAAAGGTTGGTAACGATGTATATCTATCTAGTATCGCAATTTGTTTGGATTTGGAAGTTTTAGAGATACAATATATTGAAGAATATGAAAGAGAATTAGAAAATCGGGCTACTGAACAGGAATTAATCTTATCCTCACATACTGAAAAATTGGAAAGCACTATTTCGTTATTCGATATGCAATTACAAGATATATTGAGAAAAATAAACCGGTTCCAATCCAAACGTATACCTTTTATGAAGGGGGATGTTGTCGAATCGATTCAGCCGTTAATGATGGAGTTTACGTTTAGATGGAAGGATATTAGTAATGAAACTTCGATCTTCTTAAGACAATATTTTCAATCATTACAAACTCATGATGAATTTCCGGACCATTTGAGAAATTACTTGAATTTATATTCAGAAATATTGAATCAGTTTCTTAGTACTCGACTAAAGGTAGTAAAGATACGACGTCCAAATGGATCTGGCGGATATGATATTCATGATATGGATTTTGCTTTGAAGGGTTCGGGTGGAGAAGGTGCAACCCTTTCTATTATCCTTTATTGCTTAACTGCTTATTATCAGGCATTCTATGAGATAGGTCAAGATAATGTGGATTTACCTAAAATAACTGATCAAATATCATTACCCTTTATTAATGATAATGCGACTGGGCAGGTAAACCGTCCAGATCTTGTTAAAATGCAACTCGATTTGGCTGCATCATTAAATATTCAAATTATTATTTTCTCCCCAATTTCAGATGATGGGGTCATTGATGAATTTGAGCAGTTCTTTAAATTGAAGAAATCCAACGAAAAATATGTAATTGGAGAAGAAGTTGATAGAGTAACTATTGGAACTGTAGAAGGAGGACCTGAGTTTTACCATACTCCAATTCGACAAACAGGAGGGGATTAAGATTGGCGATAATATTACTGAATTAGCTCATTTATTTGATGGTGAATTTATTAATGATCCTAGAACTAAAAACTTTCTTAGTAGACTGAGAAATCTAAAACATAAAAAAATTGAGATATCTCTAATCAGAAAGTATTATCAACAAGATTTTCCAAATATAGTCCAATTATTTGGAATTGCAGGTTTATCTAAATTTCTTCACTATTTACAAATGACAGAAAAGATTGAACTCCCAAAAGGTAAAAACCATTGGGCTGCTTACTACTCATTTGCACTCCCAAATTGGATTTTGTTTAATACTAAGGAGAATACACGACAAGTTAATATAAATAAGGAATGGAAATCTTATTTATGGAGTCCAAAGATGAGGTGGGTTTCAACCTTGGATCGTATGACTGATGGAACTTATGAAGCTTTTAAAATAATAAATCATTTCTGCATGAATATTAAGAAAAATAGGATTGATGTGATAACTGAAAAAGAAAGATCTGCAATCCTATTTGGTGATGAGAAAAAACTGAATAGTTTGTATTTATCCTATAAAGAATATGCAGATTTATATGATTTGACGGATTCCTATTCAACCCATGAACCAATTGTCTATGAGAAATTTGAGTCATCTGAAAGGAAAATGCTGATAATTGAAAATAGAGATACTTTTGATAGCTTTGTAAAGAGTAATCATGAGCTAACAATTCCATATTACAGATGGATAGTATATGGAAGTGGATTGGCTGTACTAAGTCAAGTACGAACTATTTTAGAATTTAATGTATCCGAGATTACCTATTTTGGGGATGTAGACTATACTGGATTTCACATATATCAGGAATTAAAGAAGAAATATTATGCATTACGTCAAGAGAGTGGGTTGCCAGAGATTGTTTGCAAATTAGATAATGAGCTCTATAATGAGCTGTTATGGGTGTATGAACATATCAAATGGAATTTTCCATCGTATTCATCAAAGAAGTATGTTCTAGAAAATGATATCTTCAATACTGATTTGAGGATACAATTTCAGGAACTTATGGATAACGGAAACAGAATACCCCAGGAATTACTAAATCGACTTTTAATACTTAAAATATTGCAAAATCGAGTGAGTAATTCGAAACTTTAGATATATAGTGATAATCAATTTCCCTTCATACAACTTGTAGTAAGGTATCAATTCATTTCTCTATATTTATTGTTAGTCTATAATTTCTCAATTTATGAAAATTATTATTCCCATGGTTCAAGAGCTTTTCTTAAACTTATAAATTCCTTAGAATTTTCCCCAAACTCATCATTAACAAGATTTTCAATATCTCCAGCTACTTGTATAAAAACGGTTCTATTTTTCGATTGATCTTCCTTCGCAAGTGATGGTACTTCAATTCCAAATTCATCCTCAATAACATCATGAAAATCATCTTTTCGAGTGGTATTCAAAATATCAATTATAAACTGTATTAATTCAATTATCTCCACTTTGTCAACTGAGTTTGCAATCGCCTCTTTACCAATAAAACTATCAGATGCATCTTCATAATATAATTCCAAAGAAAAATTATTGGATTTGTTAATCAATTTGATCTTTTTAGGTATCCATATTGTTTTCTCGTCATCCAACATTTCATGCATGTCACTATCACATTCCTCTCTATGTACAATAATTATCTTTTGCCAATATCGGTAATCGTTATGATTCTCGAGTACAATAGTGAGAGCTCCTAATTGAGTAGAAAGCGTACTTAAGCCAGTTTCATAATTATTATTCCTTAGACATTCATTATTATCACCAAGTATATCTTTAACGTGACGAAATCCAGTAGCGATATTATAATATGTCATCTTGAGGGCACCATCTATTTCTGTAATTGATTCAACCTCAAAGGTTGGATTTATCTTACTACTTCCAGGAGGTAATTTCCATAAATTATACTCAAATCTTTCCCGCATTAGTCTTCGAATCCAATAACTCTCTTGACATATTTCGTCATCAGCAAGTTGCAAATTAAACACAAAAAAATCGTGAAATCCTGTTTTGATATTTTCTATTGAAATAAAAGGATCTCGAAATATGAAAAAAATTTCCTTACCATCCAAATTTTTTTGGTAATTTCTAATCAAGCTTTTTGGAAAGTTTGGTGGATAGTCAATCAATTCAAGCTTCCAACAATCATCATGGACATAAGAATCATAATTTCTCAAATTTATAGATTTATTTTCTCCCATTAATTTGACAAAACGATAAATTTGATCTTCACTTTGTTTTTCAATTTGACATTGGTCATCATCATGTATTAACTCAAAACTAACAGCCTTGAAATCTTCTTCCTTCAAGTCTTGTAAATAACTAAATTTTTTCCAAAATTTTCTTGGATTGCTTGGAATTTTATCATTGTCAATATCTCCCCCAGATTGAACATAAGATTTAATGACACCAAATGCGTTCCATTCGACATCGTTGATAGGGTCCAATTGATAGGATTGATCTTTGATTTTAACAGATCCAGTTTTCAGCTCTCTGAGATATTTTATCATTAGATGGCTATTGTCAAAATCGTCATTGTAAAATGGTTCCACATTTAGCATTTTACCTTCATGTTTTTCCTTCTGCTTATACGTGTAAAATTCTATGGGAATGGAATCCTGGTCAGAATAGCCAAATGTCATATACAATCTTGGTCTGACGTAGCATTTAAGATTGATCAAAACATCTTCCATAGATATTTCTTCAGGTTCTACTTCATCTGGATTAGGAGGCTTAATATTGGTTGCTGTAATTTTGAAATACTTAATTCTATTAAAAAAATCATCATATTCGATTCTAAATTTTCCAATCAGATACCAGATACTATATTGATGTTTCCACAGGAAATCCTGCCCCCTAAAACTAGTGATTAGAACTGGATAGGATTCTTCTGTATGACTTCCAAGTTTGTCTTTCATATCATATAATAAATTATCATCAAATTCTGAATGGTACCTGTAATCACTCGATCCAAAGATACCATTATACTTAATCTGAATTAGCATTGGATGATAATTCTGAAGATAAAACCAAACATATCTAGTTGATCCTTCTCTTATTGTTTCCATCTGCCCATACCTGTAGTTATGGCCTGTTTTGATTTCTTTTCTCCTTTTATTTCTGAGTTTTACTCTAGTTTTCAAATAGTTCCAAATCAAGGTAGTGTTGTAGTTTGAAGCTCTTAAATTTGGATTCTTGGGATAAAAACCAATCATTTGTAGACTGTATGAGAATAATTCTTTCCATATCTTTTCTAGTTCAAGCTCATCCATTGATGGATGTAATAATTTCAGTCCTAATATCAATAAGTAATTTGCATTACCATAGTTTAAAAAGAAATCTTCTTCTTCAATTATTTCTTGTGGAGCGTTTTGATTATCTCTAATATAGAGTTTATAAGCATTATTTCTATGTGAGGTAAATAAATCCCATAGATAAGTGTTACTCTCGGTTTCCCAAAACAATATAGCTTCTTTTATTGTATGACAAGGGGTTTTAGCAGCAATTTCATTTCTCAATAACTTAATTAGTTTAGCTAAATCCTCTTTTTCTTTAACTGTTAAATATTTATAATTATTAACATGGCGTTTTAATAATCGAAGAGCACTCCTAAGTCGCAATCTTTCCTGATAATCAAGATCGTCAATATTAAAGTGAGGAACCAAATATGAAGTTGTGATTGGAAAAATCGTTTGCACCTTTTCTACATAATCAAATCGCTGTTTACCACGGGATAGAAAGTTGGCATTAATTAATTCTTTAATCACGATCCTAGAATCTTTTCTTGGTTTTCTCTCTATAGGATGATATGTTAGATTAGAATATTTCGAATTGATTCCTGTTTGGGCAGTAATTGCAGGTGTTTGAGATAGTGTATCAATTGAATATTCTATTTTTGGGAAACAAATTGATCTGTCTTTTGCTAGCCAAGGAAGTAAATCATATGCTTTCTCAATCTCAATTTGTTGTCTTTCTTTATCAACTCGTATATTCCTATATTTATTTAATTTCGATTCGAATCTTTTACCATAGAATCTAGCTGAATGTCTTCGCAAAGGAATAATTGATTGCCATTTTTCCTTTATTTTATCAGATTTTTCTAATTTATCCAATTCAAGTATTATTCGGTGACTTTCATATTGAGGATTTTTGTGATTTGATTGTTTAGGTGCGGTTGGTAGATTGTAAATTACTTTAGTGATGTAAGAGGCACGTTTTGTATCAAATTTTATGGTTCTCATTTGATATAAACTGGACGTATCTTCATCAACAGGAGCTTTATCAATCCAAAAGACAGTAGCTTTTTCAGGTACTTTAGCAAGAATTTCTTTTTCAACAAACTCTAATTTTTGTTTGGACACCATTGATCTAAAGAAATCCCACCCAGCAAAGATATACACCGTATTCTTACCATCCTCACTAGATCCTGTACTTTCATTGCTTTGATCTTGTTCATCTAGCTTTTGCTCATTTTTAGAATAATCGTCTAGATCAGGAATTTCATTAAATATTGCATAATCTGGCCAGGAAATGATTTCAATTTGATTTAGCATTTTTAGAAAATATTTAGATTCCGATACCCTCAATCGCTCATTTCTGAATTTGGACAACATATTTACCATATCGATTAATACAATTCGTTTATCTCGATATTTTCGGACAACATGAGGTATCAGATGATGATAAGTGGCAACCCATCCAGCTGAATATCCAGCAGATGTTGGACTTTCTGCATATAAATACAAAATATGTTCTCGTGTGGCTTCTTTTCCCAGTTCTGGAATATTAAATTCTTTGGTTTCACAATATAATCTCTTATTTATTATTGAATGTAATTTAATATGGGTTGTTTGTAGAATGGGTTGCATAACTATTGAGATTTTATTATCACAGCTTTCATCATAATAAACCATTTGAGAAGATATTTCTTCTGTTTCTAGATTTGCCAAAACTGATCGGATGAGGGAAAGTATTGGATTTCTATAATTCAACCATTCATTGCTGTTTGCTGATGGTCCGACTCTTATTATACCCTTGAACAAATTACATTCTTCATTTGGTCTTATTTTATTGTAATTTGATTTGATAAGATCCTCATATTGGTTAAGTTGTTCTTCTTCGTCTATTGTAATTTTCATAGATCCAAAATTAATCCATTCCTTATCAGATAATAGGACTTTTTTATGTCTGAATTTGGGTTTGATTATATCCTCATTGTATTTATTTATCTCACCTATCAAATCCCATTGATACCCAAATCTGGTTTTTATATCGAATAGTGCTATTGGTTTCCAGTTATTATTAGTTTCATTTTTCTTGAAAACAATAAAATCAGCACGTCTAGGATTATTTCTATCTCCGATTTTCAATTCTGAAACTATTAAATATTCATCATTGTTGTATCTATATTTATCTCCACCTTCAATCACATTATCAATAAAGTAAGGTTGAGGTAAACCATAAGAAATTCTATTATGAAATTTAGTACCGTACACCCTCGCACTAGCATCTCTTCGGTCCAATATTCTATCGATAGCTTGGGTTGTAAAATATGTATGATATTGTTCCTCCACGTTCTGATTATTTAAAAAAACCTTTGGATCTATATTTCTACTCTTTGGATAATACTCTTTAAAC
>MDVR01000156.1 GCA_001940725.1 Candidatus Heimdallarchaeota archaeon LC_2
GCTTAAGCGTGGAAAGGCAAAAAGTATGGCACTTGTGGCAGTTGCAGCTAAGATTTTGCGATGTTGTTTTTACATTCTTCGAGATGGTGTGGACTATGATCCAGCTAGGCTTGAACGTCGAGATAGCCATCCTATGCAGAAACAAATGTTAGTTGCGCCACTTCAAGTTTGAGCTGGTTTCTCTAAATTTAATAGGAGGTGAATAAAAAGAATAAGAATTTAATCAGTGATTTTGACATCTGACGAAATCATCGATCAACGATCTGTCTTGAATTCACGATCATCTTTTTTATGCTCTCTTGTTACTTCACGAAAATTAACAATATCATCAGTACTAAAACATCATTTAGATACACGTAGGTTGTATAAATCCATACGATTATCGGTCACTGATTTAAATCTGTATCTATCAGCATTCAATTGAAAACATTTAACTAAGAACAGGAGATTGCGATTATATTAATTGGTGGTAACTCATCGTTCTCAAATCTATAAAATTATTTTTACGAAAGTTTGGACACTGGAGGAAAGATACCTCTTTCAGACCCAAGACATCAATTTACAAGAAGTGGATCATAGAATACTCTAAAATAAGTCAACTCGGGTTTAGCATAGAACTCCCAGTTCAGGTAAATGGAACAAGTATGGAAGGGGATATCCGTCAAATAGGAAAAAAACTAGAAATTATCATGGGAAATGATCATCTGTCCAAACCTATTCATCAAGATGTACGGTTAAAATTCCTCCTCGTATTTTTAGCAAAAGCAATAACAACTTTTACTGGTAAATCAGAACACTTTTCTGCGAGTAGTGGATCATTTGGTAAGACCAAGCAGATCACAGTAAAAGCTAATTCTCTAATTATACATCATTATGCAAAATCAATTATCTCTTTAGCATTAAAATATACAGTACAGATGAATTCCGAGGTTGAAGCAAAATGTCAAGATTTTCTCAACTCATTTTATGGTAAATCAAGTATCGATGCATTAAAATCCATTTACAAGGGACTGGAAACTCTTGCGGGGGGTAAACATAATCGTGGTCAATTTATCCAAAATTGGATTATTGACGCACAAACTACTGAGACTAAGTTGTTTAATGCATTAGTTACCGAATTAGATAAACATCTCACATTACTTATTTCAACCCACCCAAAGGCTATTGATGTTGACCATAGTAATTATGATTTAAATGATATTCTTATCCAATTACAATCAACTACAAGTAGGGATCAGATATTGGCTTTATACCGATTGATCAAAGTTGTTCGTGATGATCAAGAGCATCATATTGATCCAGCTAGTCAAACAACGATTCAATTATTATAAAAATCAAGGTAATGTGATTGTACAGGTTACCTCAAGAATTCTGATGCTTGCTTATCTTCGTCTGATTAAAAACCAAATTGAACCAGTTACTTGGTAGTATGGATCTCAGTTGAGATTATAATTAATTTGAAATAGAAAATGGTAATCAATATTCAGTCCAATGGATTTTCTGACGCCCACTAGAGCATGTAGACATATTGAGGTATTAGTTTTACTTTTGGCTCGTTTATCATTTTTTGATATGCGTGCAGTTAGCCTTAAGACAAAAATATCGTGGGTTTCAAAACTTAACAATTACTTAACAAAAACTTGACACACTTTTTATTTACAAAATTCTGGTTTCAACAAAACTAATAAAGAATAGCACTAAATATTATGCGTGTGCATTCCTATTTTAAAAAGAAGAATTTCTTAAAATAACTTGCAAATTAATCCTACGCTAAACTGAGTGTTATATACATATTATAAAAATAAGAAATAATAATGACTGAAAAAGTCTTAAAACATTTAGTAGAGGAACTAAATGCAATCAAACCCTCTTTAACTGATAATATCACAGGAACAAAATCTAATTTAATCAATAGAGGTTACAAGGAAGCTAGCTGGTGGTCAAAAATCTCTATTTTTGAAATAGGAACGAAAATAAATATGAGAAGAGCTGTAGATTTTGGTAGTTACCAAATACGATTACGGGGTGATAGAACTGGGAGAATTGATTGGGATATGTCAAATCCAGATAGTAATCCACTAAAAGCTGTTTTGCACAGTGCTGATTTTGTATATTATGTCACCGCAGAAGTCTTGGATATTCTTCCTTTTGATAATATAAAAATAGCTAAAAATTATATTGAATTCACGTATTAGCAAGTTAATTTCAATATTGAAAGAAAAAGGACATTTATAATTTACCAAGTTAACATAAGTAATTAATCTTAGACAAGGGGTTTGGGATCATCACCTTAGCCATTGTTAATTTCCTCGTAGGAAAGAACTCCAATGGTGGGGAGTAATCTCCACCAATCCTCTTTTTTCATTGAGTTTCAGTCGGGGATATTTTCCTCGACCCGAACCCACTCTTTTCTCGAAAAATATTTTATTGTTGTTAATATCACTATTGTTACTAATGTTATTAATGTCACCATTATCACTAATGTTACTATTGTTACTAATGTGACTAAGAGCCTTGTACTTGCATTTTTCTATATTTTCTAATATTTTTTAGGCTATGAAAGTAGAAAGGTTTTTATTAAATTTCAGAATATAAAATTTAGTGTGCGTGTAGCTCAGTTCGGACAGAGCAGTTCCCTCGGAAGGTTCAGGGCGTGGGTTCAAATCCCTCCACGCACGCTACCTTTTCAGAGATTATAAAATAAGAAAAAAAAAATGGATCAGAGCTCAGTATAGACGATTATCTATTCCCTCGGAAGGATTTATCGGTCACTGATCCTAATATAACATTATACAGGTCTCTATAAAAAGTATGTTGTAACTAGTAGTTCTCAGAAGTTATTACAAAACTTTAAAGTTTTCAATAGTCTATTAAAATGTTTAGAGTTTTTTTTAATTGGTTTAGACAGACAAATACAGAGAGCAGAATTGATGTCTTGTGTAAATTCACGTATGTATTTTTTATATTATTAAGCAAATAATTATATGTTAAAACTTAACAAAACTTAACAGAAATACTTAACAGAAACTTAACACTTTTTGACATCAGTCCTGTCAAGATAAAATGGATCTTTGATTACTATCTATTTCCATCGATAAAAATTATTGCTATTAGAAAAGTTAAATTGAATATAAGACAATAAGAAGAGCAATTACAAGAATGAGGAGACTAATGAAATTTAATCCAGATTGATAATTTATTTCTCTCAATCGTGATATTCTTGTAAATATTTGTCTCACGATAAAACGAACAAACCATATTATTAGCATTGCTCGCCACATAATTTTCAACATTGGCTCTACGGAAGGGTCAATGGATGAAGCATCTAGGATAAATGGATTGGTAACGATCCACAGATATGTCCAATATGTTAAAGGAAAAAAAAGTCCTGATTTCTCCAACTCCCCTTGAACGAAAAATGGTTGATTTTCTTTATCAAAGTCGGAATTGGTTTTGTCTATTGATCCTTCCTTATAATTAGAAATGGCATTTGATGTTAACGAATGAACAATTGCCAAAGACACAATTAAAGGAACAATACCATAAAGCATTATCAAATATAATTCTAGGCTATTATATCCGTAATGAAAAATTGAATCGAAAAATCTCTCGTACAAAAAAATATCAAGGGGAAGTGAGATTGTTACAATTAGAACTAACCAAAAGTAAGGAAAACTAGCTTTGATTAAGTTTATTCGTCGTTGAATACTATGTGATCTTTTCATGAGTTCATAATTAATCAAATATATCCCAGCTATGGAACCAGTTGCTTCAAGATATGTTGACAAATCAATATCAATTCCCTTAGAATTAAGAAATGACTGAGTTGTTGTGGCTCCTATTATTGCTGACAGAAATAGTAGTCTCATTATATTATCAGTGATTCTTACATGATATCTTTTTTCAGCATCCGTATACCATTTTTTTGGTTTAGAAACGTTTTGTACTGTATTCACATTTATTCCTTTCCCAAAAGAATAAGACACATTTAAATATAAAAGGGTTGGAGAGAGAGACCTAAAAGTAAAAAATCGACTTTCCAGATCCTTCTCTTATACCTTCATGAATTGATTTTAATAGACGATATTGTAGACGAAAATAAATTGAACACTTTTTGACCCCTTAAATCAGCTAGGATAAATTGTTCAAAATTTTAAGACTAAAATAAACCATAGTTGACGTTCTTTGAGTATAATTTAATAAAAGAAGTGTCTATCCATCATCAATGTCTTCATTAGCCTCACGAGATTTTGAAAAACTTAAATTAATAAAAAAAATGTATCTCTTTCTATTAAACTTAAATCAACGTGATCAAATGAAGTTAATTTTGACATCTTACATTGTTTAAGGACAAGAGATAATCTAACAACCAGAACATATTTTTTATTTTACTATTAATTAAAGTAAGATTTGTTTATTTTGGATTGTGTATTATGGTGTTCATGAAGGAAAATATTTTTCCACTATGTTTATTATATATGAAACTTATAGGAAACTTATTGTCATTTTATCAAGTATCCGAGTTAATGATTTTCTAAAGGGATTTATATGAATAGTCAAGATGAGCAAGATACACTTCGAAAGGAACTACAAAGGATCAATTCTCTAGATCCACAAACCATCAGAGGAATAATTATCAATATTTTAAAGGATAACCCGAAGTATATAGTGAACCTATTTAGTGATTTAACTAAAGCATACACTCAATACGCAGAATTTACTGACCAACAATTTGCAAATGAATTTGATCGATCTGTGTTGAACCTTACATTTGACCCACTTCCTGCACCTAGAATCACCTAGTTTATCCCAGGGCGTATTTCGGCCTGGGATACAGTTGTTTTCTTGCTCCATTATAATACTTGATCCAGCGTGTGACGTGCATTTTTAATGCACGTACACCCGATATTATCACAGAAATAATTGCCTCGGCCTTGACCAAGCTGAATTTTGCTTCAATCAGGCTCAAATGTGGACTCCAGGCTGGAAGCCAACAAACTTTGATTCCCTTGCGTCTCAAACTCTTCTGAAAGATTTTAGCTCGGTTCCCCTGATAATTGTCCATGATGATTGTACACCGCTTGTGCGAAGGCAGCAAGCGGTAAATATTTGTGAAAGCTTTCATGATGCTCTGACTCTTAAGATTTGGTATCCATGCATGGTAAATCTGGTCTTTCTTGACATCATAGACTCCCAACATAATGGCTTTGCCATTATGCCATTGGTGAGATGGAATTGTTGGGATTGAGGTCGACCATTGACGACCTCTCATCCCTACACTGGTTAGAAAGATCTTCTGATCAAGAACAAGCACTAGGTGGTCCTCATCGGTGTCCCGATATGCGTCCTGAACTTTGCCTTTACGTTCCGCGTAGTCTAGGTGCACCGCGTACGGGCGAAGTTTGGTGCTGCGAAATCGCAGCCCACCTTGCTTCATGATTCTCCTAATTCGATTATGGCCAAAAGGGCACCCTAGTGCTCTCATGTGAAACCACAACCGTTTTACTGACCAAGTGGCAAAGGGTTGTCTAAGTTCGCGAGGAGGTGTATTCACTGCCTCCAAGACACGCTCATTCCATTTCAGGATTTCAGGAGGTTGGTTTTTGTCACCCACTTATAAATTAAAACTGGCTAATTTTCTCTTTCTCCAGCCATTAAGACATTTCCAAACTGTCCAGATATTGCAGTTCAAAAGAACTGCAATCTCTTTGGTCTCATAGCCCAAATTGGAAAAAAATACTATTTTACTTCGCAATTGATATTTGGGAATGTGCGAAAGTTCTTGAAGTTGATGAATTTCATTATCTGAGAGGCGTTCGATTTTTGGTTTGAACATCTAGACTTCGAACCCCTCTTTTTTTTAAGAATCTTTTGGAAACTGGGTGATTCGAGGGTCAAAAACTTGGTTGAAATTTGATCTCACAACAGATCGATCCAGTCTATCTTTCTAGAAAATGACTATTCGTTCTAGTAAATAACTGATTAAACGCACTTCTCCTCTCAAAATTCGAGTAATAATCACTAATTATTTCCCCTCTCAATTCCCTTCAGGCTAGCTTTCGCTACAGATCTCGCTTACATTAAACTTATCTCGGTTTTTTATTATTTTATCAACTCAAAATTATCATCTTGTGGATGGTCTAGTAATCTTTGAAGCGATTTGAGTGCAACCATCAAAATCACATCCAAAAACCTATCCAATTTCTGAATCGAACGTGGTGCCCAAGGACGACGTGGTCGTTCATGGGGTTCTCGAGGGATCTTCTTCACTCTAGGTTTGGTTATGCTATTACCCTCACAGCATACATAGCCGTTAGGAATGCCTTTTTGCTCATGTAACTCAACACTCTCCAATACCCACATATTATACAAAATGACTGCATTCCACAATAACCATGTCCGTAAGCTATACTCTTTGGAGGTAGTTTGTGCCCAAATGGTTTTCAGCACCCGATAACCCGTCTCTATTCCCCAGCGGTTGCGATAATCCCAGCTTAATCTGTTGAAAACTAACTCCATATCCACCGGATCACTCACTTCTGGTGCTTTGAGCAGGCAGAAAAACAAATAATAATTATGTATCTCTTCTTTTCCTTGAGACTTTCGTCGAATGGATTGCCGTTTGTCTGGGTCTAATGGTGAAAATACTAAAATGTATGGCTCAATGCTTTTACCTTTTCCCAGCTGCATCTCCAGCATTCCTGCTTTGAACCCATGTTCTTGATGCCATTGAGCAATCGCCTCTTTTACTCGTTTTGTTCGAATTGCTGGCATCAAGGTCTCTGATGCATAATACTTGCGAAGTTCTCGCAGCACATCAATCTGGTAGAATCCTCGGTCAAGATAAATTCGCTTAATCTTCAACCCCTGCTTACGTACACGACTGAGCATTTTTGCTATCAGCTTCCCAATGGGTTTGTTGTGAGTGTACACTGCTTCCACATCTAAAATCAAACGCTGACCTGGACACATAATCTGCATTGATAGATATGCATGACAGCGCTTTGCTACCGTGCGACCCTTGCTGTACACAGTGTGCTCATCTTCGGATCCGAAATATCCTCTCTCAGTGATGTCAAACGCCAATACCACTCCTTCATTCGAATGGGTTTGTTGCCAGAACTTAGTGGTTTTCAGCTTCCTAAGCTGATCTTTGAGAATTACACGATGACGTTTAATGATTTCCTTGCTCTCCCATGCTATTAATGTCTTGCGAATATAGTGAACTTGTGGCATGTGTCCAAGCTCTGTAAAACCGAGATATGCATAACTGTCAATTTTTTCATAAACCTGCTGAAAGCTTGAATTAGTTAAACTGGTGAGGAAGAGCGTATTTAGACAAATGTCCATAGAAACTCCTCGGTGACAATTGAGAACCGATTGTGGCAAATCTTTTGTAAATTGAGGAAGAATTGTTTTTTGATAAATTTCTAATGTTTTTTCTAATGAAAACTTGTAACGAGAACCCACTAGAACATCTAATCATTAACTTTTAAGAATCTATCGAGATCCATAAAGATTTTAACTAGATTATTCATTGAATATAGTGCTTCACGATTAATTTATTAGACATAAGCATAATTGTTATACATTTATTTTGATAGATAGACTGGATCGATTTAATCGATTGATCCCATTACATATCTGAATGAAATATTTAATTATATTGAATCATTTGATAAATAAAAAGCAGATACATTATATATTAATAGATATCCCAAACCTTGGGGATTTACGTCCAAATAACAAAACTATTGATTTTCATCACTTTGTATTCTATAATCATTTATGCACCAATTTCTGGTATTGCACCATCGAGTACAAACTCAATTAAAACACAGGATCTAATTATTACACCACTACCTGGACAAAATGATTGGGATGATGCAATTAAAATCGCAGATGGAAGATATGGTTATGCGGTACCTTCAACATCAGGACTATATCATATATTCATAAAAAGCGGGGCTGGTACGGGGAAAAGCATCGGAACTCAATTAGATTCAACCATGTTTATGTATACAACTGAAGATTTAACGAATCTCTACAACGAAATTGATCTGCAAAGTTATGATATTCGGTCACTTGTTTGGGACGGAGATCAATTTATTGGGGTTTCCCAAGATGGTAATTATATTGATTCTACAAATGTATTGTTAAATGGAGAAAGGAGCAATCCAAGTAACACAAAATCTAATTACCGAGTTCAATCGGTAAGATCAATTTTTCAACAAAACAATGGTCAGCACTTTGTGATTTTTAGAAGCTCTTCAGGAAATTTTTATGTGTATTATCAACAAATTGATGAGACTGGAATCATAGGGACCCAATTTTATACTGGAGAAGTCACATCAAGTCTATACTATTACGATATTATGCAACATTCTGATGATACCTATTACATGCTATTCAATGATGGGACTGGTACAAAAATTAAGGCAACAACTTCTGATTGGAATTTAGGGACCGTAAATCTTATTTCCACCGAATATGATCCTGTTGAAATTTTCGAATATCAAAACCAAATTGTGGTCATTTTGGAAAAACTGGTGACATCAACAGTGGATGGTATTCAGCACATGGAACTATTCCAAACAGCTTCGAATGATGGTATAACATGGTCTGCGCCTACAAGGATAACCCCAGACAATGGACATGATAAATGGGATCCGCAATTATTACCTCAAGATGATGGTTCCTATGCCCTAATTTATGAAAATGATAACGAGATTTTTATTTTGCAATCTGATGCACGATTAACATCTACTGTTACAGCTCCAAGTAACACAATACAACAGAGTGGTACAGTGAATTTATCTGGTCAAGGTTCTTTTACCAATGGAACGTCGTTGAAAAATATGGATGTCATTTGGGACATATATTATCCTAATCAGACATTGTGGTTCAGTTGGGCAACAATTACAGACGGAAGTGGATATGCCTCATCCAGTTTTAATATGTCTGAAAATGCAGATGGGGGCTATTATTTTGTAGTCATGGCAATTCAAGTTCCTAACTTTGGAGTGGCAAAGTCTGTGACGAAGTTTAGCTATCTGTATCGCTCAGGCGAAATACCACTCGCTCTTAATGATCCAATTGTCACTTTAAATTCTGATTCTGTGAGTGTTGATGTATCAGGGCGATATGATTCTTTGGTTAAGCAATTTTGGATGACCATATCGGTGCTAGACCCTGAAAACATCCCTTTTCAATCGGTTACAAAACAACCTTATCTAGAGGGTAATTTTACAATAATATTATCATTAGATCTTTATTTGGATGGTAGTATCAGGGCAGGTTCCTATCAAGGTCAAATAATAATCAGATTGGCTCCTCCAGAGGATGATGGTAAATTGGTTGACTACTTGGAATTTTCATTCAATGTATAGTTGGTGTTCAAAATAAAATTTGTATTATTAATTTTATTTTTGTTTTTAATCCCATCAATTAATGCACAGAATGGTTTAGCTGTTAATTTAACAGTTGAGGGAAAAATTGCAAATCAAAAATATTCTTTGTTATCAACTGCACGTGTTACTCAAAACAACAATCCTGAAGTAAACATGCCCATTTTATTTGATTATCATTTTAGCAATAATTCAATGTGGTTTTCAATGGTCCGAAGTACTGATTCCATGGGATATGCATACAGTAGTATTCGTATACCCGACACAATAAAAGGTGAAGAACTAACAGTGAAAATCTCAAGTGATTCGGTATTCTCGTTTTTAACTATGCAACAGATTGTGAATATACCTGCTGAATTTATCGAAACAACCGGCAATCAAACAAGTAGTATATCATCCGAAACCAGTACTTCATCAGACGCAAAGAACAATTCTGATCAATGGATCGATTTCAATGATGTTTTTGTTGTAATTCTATTCGGTGTTATTTTACTCAGTTTGAATAAATTTACTACGTATTGGCGGAATCGAGAAGGATTTACCAAAATATCAAATCGATCGTTTTTATACTTAAAATTTAGTGATCTGAAAAGTAAAATTAGAAATGGGTACGATAATTTGAGAAACAAACAACCCAATGATAAATTTGAAGAAAATTTGATAACTGTTCCAGGTGTGGGTGATGTAAAACCCTGTTGTTATAATGCAGCAAGAGTAAAGGATACCTACTGTATGTGTGGACGAGCAATCCCTGATACACTAATTAAATATTTTGATTAGCTGTATTTATCAACTCGATCGATCCAGTCTATGTCGATCGATCCAAGAATACCAATTACAAAGATAACTCTTTCAATCCAAGATCGAGAATATGGGATAAAATTAATTTTGAGATAATCTCAAAGTCTTTTATGCGATTGGTGATAATAATTGTTACTGCAATTACTCTTATGGAACTTGAGAGGACTTTGTAACTGTTATTAAAATCAGTCAAGCAAATATTTTAGATAAGATTTCTCCTGGATTGGATAGACTTTAAAAGATTCAAGATCAAAATTATCCTCGAAATTTATAAAAATTTCAAATCGACCTCTGTATTCGTCAAACCAACAGAAATCGCATTGTATTGGATCTTCTGCAAATTGATGATCTTTATGATGTCCATCATACATATCATCTAGCATTGCTTCTTCTTCTAGTTTTTCTATTTCTTCAATTATTAATTTATAAAGAGGGACGCGAAATTCCCTCAATGTATATATTTCAATTAGAGCATAAATGCTATTTTCTTCGTATATGTTATTGTAGAACCGCATCAAAGCATCCTTAAAATGTTTAGAGTAATCAAATTCGTCTTGCACTGCTTTACCAATCTCTCCAACTAGCCGAAGTGCAGTTTTAATTTCAAATAATTCTGAAAAACAAATAAAACAAAGACGATTTATACCATCGTTTTTTCGAGGAGTCGCATGTTCTATACTGATAGGTGATTTAGATGATTTAGGTTGTATTCTATAAAACACCGCCCCACAATGCATTCCATTCCCACATACATCACAGAATTCAAAGTTTAAGACATAATTCATTGATTCTTTGCGTGTTGGTAAAGCAACCTCATCAATCTCACCATCCCTCGATATTGATATCGTCAAATTAGGCCTCCGATAACAGAACATACAGTTTTTTTTTCTAAAACGAGGTTGGTTTTTCACTGGATGATCCTGATTTTTTCTATAGCGGGTTAGTCTTTCAAATAATTCTTGGTTAGATCCCGTATTGTCAATTCCCATAATATCAGCAAAGTAACGCATTCCTGCGTAAAATGCCTTTTGTGATTCTGGAGGGTATTTTGATCCCATTATAAATTTGATACAATAAATTAATTAAACTGTTACCATGGTTGATCGACTAACTGTTTATGAAGATCGATTTTTTGTCTATTCTTCAGAGGCCGTCAGAAACTTTGGAAAATTTTTGATCGATCACTAATCGCTTGTTGATCATAGGAATTTCGCATTTACTTATAATAATTTCATCATATCATTACTACTATGGGTCGTCGTTCAGATGATACACCAGCCAAGGAGAAAGAGGACGATTATCCCTTAATTGATCTTGAGTATACTTCCAGAGGCGTTTTACGCAAAAAAATATATAGCGATGAATCATTAAGTGTGCAGTTTGTTCGAATTGCGGCTATATTATTCCCACGTACTCTTGAAATATCTAGGGAAAACCAGTTACCCAAAACTACCTCGAAGACAATCAAGAATTTACGTTACAACACTTCTTCGAGAATTGATGAGGAGGCCACCTATAGGGGTCTACGCAACAAATATCTTTTGCATAGCCAATCGGTCATTAATTCAAAGGCAATACGGGAAAGGGATCAATCGATCGAATTAAGTTAGATCTGCGGATTGAACTTATTTTATTTTCGGTAAGATAGAGTTATCCGAAATTAATCCATTTGTTTTAAATCGGATGGAAAGAATTATTTCCAGATTGGCTGAGGGATAAAAATGGGAAATTATATTCCTGTTAATCAGTTTCACAAAGACTTTACAGGTTTAGTTAATACTTGTTTAAATTATGATAATTTACTTTATGAAAAATATTATCTGCCACAGATCAAAATAATTGAGAGTATAAAGGATAAAAGTAACCCCCCTGATTATGAAATGCAAATGTATAATGCTATTTTTCTTTTCTTTAGAGATGCTATTGAGAAATTGCACAAATTATTAACTTCGAAAAAATTAATGACACACAATTTGCATTTTTGGGATCCAGATTATTTTCGTCAACCTTACCAGTTAGCCAATGATTTGAAAATTCTTTTTGTTGAAATATTCTTAATATCCGAATGGGAGCTAAGAAAACAATATGGTAATAAAATAAACCTTCACGATATCGCCTACAAAATGGGTTTAGATGTCCAATTAACTAAAGATCTTATATTTTTAAAAAATATTAGAAATGCAATTATCCATAATGCTGGTTTTTATCAAGAGGAAAGTCAAGACTGGGTATTTCAAGGGAATATCATAAATGTTCGCAAAGGAAAAATAATTGCTAAGGAAGACAATTTCAATAGCCTAACAGTGTATTTTAGTTTTATTTATAGACTAATTGAGATAATGTACAACTGGTTGAATAAAGATAATTATTTTCAACCGATCATAAAGATGTGGTAATTAAAATTGATTTACGTAAAGATAGAGCTATCCGAAATTCATTATTTCAGTGAAAATATCTTTAATCGATTCTCAAAATATAACCAGTTTGATCCAATCAATTATTACAACATTGATTGATTTATTTGAATACATTCATCACAATCTTCTCGTCCAGGATCCCATTTTTTGCAATTATAACAATAATATAAATGAAATTCTGGCATAATTCCAAACTTCCAATCTCCGAAATAAAATTCATTTATACAATGAGGAATTCCAGTTTCAGCAAGTATTTTTAACTCATTGAATGTTTTTTCAATAAGAAGATCAAAGTTAATGTGATTGGGAATCGATTTTTTTGGAAATTTCATACCAACTTGATCCGTATACCCATAAGATGAATAATCTAAAATTGCAGTAAGTGGTACTTTCAATCCTCCAACATTAAGCCACTTCACCATTACAGTTTCAGGTTTTTTCTTAGAGGGTTTATAACCTAATTTTAAAATTCGATACTTAAGTTCTTTCAGTGAAAGGGAATTCATTATTAGTATATTTGCAATTGAACCTTAAAAGGTTTTTAGATACAGAAAAGATTGGAGTAGTGAGAAAAAATCAGTTAAGACTCGTTAAACAGATATCCATGAAGTACGAGAACGTACTAATTAATGATTGATTTGCGTAAAAGTAGAGTTAACCGTAAATATTCCATTATATCATTTGATATTTACAAGATTACATAGAAACAATAATCAAGCTTCTTGTTAATACTATTGTAGTGTGTACAAAGATCATCCATCATTTACACCTCCTAAAAATCTAAATTCAAAAATTTGGAGATACATGGATTTTGCAAAATTTGTTTCGTTGTTGGAAAATCAAAGCCTGTATGTTCCTCGTGCAGATAAATTGGGTGATTCTTTTGAAGGTTCAATGACACATTTAAACAAAAAAGGCGAAGAATTTTTTTTTACATTACATCCAGAACTCCATAAATATAAGATGCAACCATCAGACGTTCGAAAATCAGTAAGAAAAAGCATGTACATAAGCTGTTGGCATTTGTCGGAATATGAATCCATGGCAATGTGGGATATCTACACCAAAAGTAATAACGGAATAGCGATACAATCCGACTATAGTAGTCTTAAAGAATGCTTACATAATAACCATTATACCTTTCAGATTGGAATGGTAAATTACATAAACTATGAGACTGATGGTATACGTGCAGATAACTTATTTAATCCATTTCTCTGTAAAAGACGCAGTTACGAGCATGAAAAAGAACTAAGAGCCATTTCTTGGTGGGAAAGTAGTGATAAAGGAGGTAAAGCTTTAGTAATTGGTAAATCAAATCCAATCGGGATTTCAATAAAAACGTCTCCCACTAAGCTAATAAAAAAGGTTTACATTAACCCGAACTCCCCCAATTGGATTTTAGACACGATAACTAAGATAGTCAAGCGGTATAATTACAATATTCCTGTAATTAAATCTCAATTAGATTCACAAGCGATTTTTTGATGCTAATTGAACTGCGTAAAGACAGGGTTATCCGAAAATAATCTGATATTGTAATTAGTCCCTTTAACCTAAAGAAAAAACAATCCTTGAGTCAAATAGTTGTACAAATCCACAATTGTTACATCTCAAAGATATTTTTGGCATTATAGTGTTAGAATGTGTTGTCACTGGTTTACTTTTATCTGTTGCATCGCCACTATAAGTAATCAATGCAACTTTTCTCATTGCTCCAGTTGTATCAACAAATGCAAAATTACAAGCTAAACATACATCACCTACCTTTTTGAGTTCTACAAATTTATCAAATTTTCTCTTTTCTTCTTCAGTTAACTTCATAGTTTTCAGACGAAATAGTAGTTTTAATCATATTCTGTTTAAACTTAATAAAAAATTACATTTAGATAAAATTGACAAGGCAGTATTACGAGATTTTATAGATTTTTCCGTTGAAGAAGATTAGTTTCTTATTCGGGGCACCCTTAAGTTACATATAGACTTAATTATCTGTAAAAATTTGGAATTTAATTTTTCGATCGATTACGTTCAGTTTAGTCTATCTTTACATAAATCAATTATTTCAATGATCTTACAATAAATTATGTGTAAAGTTACAGGTGTGAGAGGTGACAATATGTATTTAACATATATTTTTGAATGTGGGTGTGAATTACCAACGAATTATTAAAATACATTTCGACTTACTAAGGCATGTGGTTCACATCATTTGTTTATGTCAGAACCTATACGGAACTTCTCAAGAATGCTAATAACTATCATAAAGATTTCTTAAAAAAATACGAACGGTTACAAAGACGGAAAACGATCGAAGAAAAATATTATACTTAATCGATTGCGTAAAGATAGAGATAAACAACAACATTACTAATTCTGAATCGATCGAAACTTAATTAATACTCATCGACACATAAAGTTTGTACAAAATTGACGATTATACAGATTTGAGTACTCATTAGATTAAAATGAGTTTTAAATTTTAGGACACTGATGAAATGCATGACAGAAGAGGATCGTAAAGTCAATGACTTAACAGACTTAAAAGACGGATTTTTGAAAATAATACAATTTTTAAATAATCTGCAATCTGACTACGATCAATTGAAATACAGGATTAGTGAGACAATAAAATTATCATCTGAACGGGATAATAATCCAGATGCCTATTTTATGGGTAAAGGAGAGGTTGACTTAGCTTTCAAAAAGTTCGTGGAATCAGGTCTAGTCTATCTCGAAAACGTACCTTTCAAAAATGGAATTCAAGCATTCCAAAGGTATCTCGATAGATTGAATTTAATTGAAATCAAAAAAATTGATTTTTCAAGCTTGCTTGAAAATTTGGGAGAAATTAACCCAAATTCTAGCGAATTCTATGCTTTAAGTAGTAGTATGGGACATTTAGCTTTCTTTATTGTCGTAGATTACCTAAAACTAGATATGATTGAAACAACCAATTTCGTATCTAAACAACTAGGA
Source organism: Candidatus Heimdallarchaeota archaeon LC_2 (assembly GCA_001940725.1). The sequence goes on from MDVR01000156.1 coordinate 15,605, forward strand.
ACTTTCTCGAAGCCGTTAAAGCTTGATTGGTCTGGGATACAATCTAATCGGTATGTTCTATCAGTAGCAGTCAGGAATAATATAAAATTCTTCACAAATAATCTTGAAACTTGGAATCTACTCATAGAAGAAATTTTGGATCATCAGATAGTAATGGTTCGGAAAATCTATCTTCAAAAACCTGAAGTGCAAATTTCTCAGAAAAATAAAGATCCTGATTTTTATTCATACAAGAATTACACGGATAGACATATTAGTTTTGTATTTGGTGATTCAATGACAGAATATCCTTTTGAGATTAAATCGATTAAACATAAATTGATTTCTTGTTTTCACGAAGTTACGACCTCTGATTTAATAAAATTCATATTTCAAGACATAGAAATAAAAAATTTCAATGAATGTCGGTTTTGTACTGACTTGTTTTTACCCAATCTCTTTGAAGGATTCATGAATTCAAATAGAACAACTTCTGAAACTTTGCGTTTCCCTGATTCTGAAGTTACTAAATTTGAAATTTCACTTTCCGATGTTAAAAATGTAGATACTTCTATTAGAGAAGCAATTACAAGTGGTGGAGAGGTCTTTTCGAAAGATCTCACACAAGAAGAAAAATATAATCTAGACTTAGATTTAGAACGCAATCTTATCAATGTTAGTTTTATTGGGTTGGATGAAAAAGTACGATTTATTTATGGACAGGAACTATATGATTCTAAGCGAAGTATGCTTCTCATAGCATTAACTAAATTTAAACCCAACCTTGAGGTGACCTTTTACAGGAAATCACATGGTGGTTATCTAATAACTTCGTCAAAAAAAGTCTATAAGGAAATTGTAAGAGAGAATTATCAAGAATTTAGCCTAAAACTTGAACCAGGTGACTATAAAATTAACCTAATTGATAAAAACAATAAAGCAGATCCAGTGATAGACTCTTATTCATTTAAGGTAGAACCTTTGGAGATTTTTGATAAAGAGGACTATAGCGAACAAATTTTACGTTTATCAAATAAAATGGGTGTCTATAGCAAATCTTACACTTATGATAGAGTAAAGATATTTGTAGATCAATTTAAGATTCCACAAAAGAAACAAATTGTATTGCGGATTCTTAACAACTTGATATTCTTTGATACGGAAGAATATGTAGAAAAATTAGCAAAAAAACTTAATTCAATAAAAAGAAGCTTTGAAGATTGTGAGATATATTATGATTCGATTCAGGACAAACGGCTTTTGAAAAGTGGTTTAGTCCTACTCCATCAAGTATTGAACTATTCTTCTAAACATAGATTACTAAATAATTTTGGTAAAAATCTGGATTTTAGTGGGAAAGAGTATGTCCTCTTCTTTGTTGATGATATTATAGGAACGGGTATTCAGGCAGTAGCTCATTTTGAGGAACTGTTTGAAAAAAATCCGGAAATGAAGAAAATAAGAATATTTTTTGTCGTAATTTTTGGATATGTTCAAGGTATAGAGAATTTAAAGAAGTTTGAAAATATTACAGTTGTTACCATTGAACAACCTATAGAGGATGATTTTTCACTATTAACTTCTGGAATTCTTTTCAGTGATAAAGAATTACAATCTGTTAAAAAGTTAATGACCGACTTTGGGGGAACGAAACCCTTTGGATATGGTAATCTAGCAAGCAGGTTGATTAATGTACACAAAGTATCAAATCATCTTCCAGACTTTCTATGGAAAGAACACGAGGGATATACAAGATTGTTTAGACGAAAGCGAAAATTTGACGAAGAAACAAATAACGGACAATCCTTAGAATCAAATCTAATTGAGTTAAAGCCTTCAAGAAAATCTAAGAAATCAACAATGATCAAGAAAAAGAAATCTAAGTCAATTTTAAAAAGAAAAAAATCGAAAGGGACTATCTGATAGGTCGATCAGCTTTCTTGTGGCGATCGATCGATCCAGTAGATCCGTGAGTAGATTATTTTGCTATTTGTTAGCGTGAAACGCTAAATTTATAGCGCAAATTCGAATCAAACGCTAGTGATTTCGCTTAAACAAGGTTATCCCAAAAAACAATTTACTCTCAAAGAGGGTATAATTGCCCGACAGACTGAAAGCCATATCAATTCCAATCCCTGGAACCTTCCAGTTCCCGGAAATGCGTACTACAGAAACGAAGAAATGCAATATTACTTTAGCATCATTACCTTGTTCAGTATGAGTGGAGAGCATGCCAAACGGTTTTGCTGGAAATCACTCCGTGTCAATCTTCCAGATCAGCAGACAGTGCGGGTAAGGGTAGAGAAACTTTGTTGTCTAGATACCCAGACCAATAATAATCGTTTTTGTCTTACAGGTCAGTCTCTTCCAGGATTGGAGTTTCCACGTTTTCAGAAACGAAAACTGGACAAGATGATGAAACAGGCAAAATATCAGCAGAAGCAGCAGAACAGGTCGAAACGACGACAGCTTAGAAAAAGTCGAAAATTGCAACGTGAACGGGAAGTAAAGCGTCCTGAAGGTAATTATTTGGTGATGGATGAACATAATGATCCATATTACGGGGTAGAGAATGTACCATTGGATAATGGAGAAAATATGGCATCATATTTGGTAAAGGATCGCCAAAAACAGAGTACCAAGACATTTTTTCAATATCTGACCATGTATTCATTCGAACGTGGGATTAGAAGGGTGCTAGGATTTCATCTTGTGCGACGGTTCCGACGGTACAAAGAGGGAGAAGACTGGTACAAAGAGCCCTACGGTCCGATCGTCAAGCAATTACTTGATCCTATCAAGGACCAGTACCCAATTACAGGAGTCGTCGGTGATGGTCGGTATTACGATGGTGGTGTAATCAAATACCTTCTTGAATCAGAACTGGATTTTGTGATCCGTGCAGATTTTAGCCAAACTCGTAGAGAATGGGCTAGAAATCAAGATGCAATCCACAAATTTGAGGATGGTAGTGGTACTTGGCTTGAAGGAGGAATTTTCTTCAAACCTAGGGTGATGAAAGGAATGAAGTTGAAATTTTGTGTGGTCAAACGTGGGGATGAGTTTGTACCTTTAGTTGTTCCACTTTATAGTAAACTGACACCAGAACAAGCATTGATGCTGTATGAAGAACGCTTTGGTATCGAGACCAAGTATCGGGAGTTAGAACGTCGATATGGTAAAACCACATCGATCTCACCTCAGTATCGTGTGGCACTATTTGCAAGCAGCGTTAACATCTTCAATCAGCTAATGCATTATCTGGAAACCGTGGTCACGCCGAGTCTGAATTCACAATACTGGAAAGTCACTTTGCTAGATATCGCAGATCAACAAAAATACAATTTACAAGATATAGGTATGCAGGCTGCAGAATTTGGCTAATTTTACTCAAGTTTTACTTAACAAGGAGGTGGATTAAAATGCAAATCGTTATACAAATCGATAATTCTCAAGTCGCGGAAGTACTGGATCGATCGATTCGGGGCATCATTAAGTTACATATGCGTATATAAAACAATACTACTAAATGATTTTTACAGGTCATGAAAAATTATAAATTTGTATATGAGAGACTTCTTCAATGTTCAATGTTTTTGATCAATAAAAAATTGTGATAAGGGTAACTTATACACAGAATCTTTTTTAAACTTAATAATAATTATCAAGAATTACCTTCGTCTACGTCTCCTCAACGGATTGTATCCAATCACAAATCGTTTAATTCTCCGATAATAAGGTTGTATTTCTGCAAATACAGAAACTACACTTGTAATGAGAATGCTTAATTATGGATTTTTAATTGTTTTGGCACTTCCAATCGCTTTGGGTGTTATTTATTCTATGTATAGAGAAGTTGAAATCCACATATTCAAATATGTTTTAATTCAAAATGAATTAGATCGATCTAGGATCGATATAGAGAATTTACAGCAACGTGTAACTGAACAAAGTAAAATTATAGATTATTTGAAGGATGTGAAGAATTTGGTGAAAGATCGTGACTCTGAATTTCATAATACTTCATCTTGATTTTAGCCCTTATTCCGGATTGTTTTTATTTTAGATTAAGTATTACTATAATTATTATATGATAAACGATAAAATACTATGTCCATATTGTGAGAAATGGTTTGCATATAGGAAAATTAGAATAGATCGTATAGGAGAGGGATCTATAGCACCAGGAGTTCCAGCAATGGAACATATAATTTACTCATGTCCTGAATGCAATAGATTTCTTAATTCTGCTTTTGTGAAAACTACCTAGGCAGTTAAGTTACATGAATATAAAAAATTGATCCTAGATAGTTTCTATGATGAAAAATAATAAGTGGCTGCGATTTAGAACAAAATTTGTAGATAATGGAGAATCGCAGTCTAGAGATGACCATCTGTCAAAATGGTCATAAATAATTAAATTAAGCTGATTTAAATTCTTATTCATAAGAAAATTTTATTACTTCTATATATCCATTTTAGTTGAATAATTGTTTATCCAATTCACTCCATATCCATTGAAGTTCAAAATATTTATTTCATAAAAATACCGTAGTATAGAACGATTTAATTGATTTTTCAAAATGCGAAACTTGATGATTAGTAGTACGACTTTTAAAATTATAATGGTTGGTGATGCCATGGTTGGTAAAACTACGTTAAGACTTCGTTATATGGGAGAAGGTTTTCGGGAAAAATATATACCGACTATCGGGGTTGATTTTGCAATAGCAACCTATCAAAATTATATTTTACAAATTTGGGATTTAGCGGGTCAACAAACCTTTAATTCTATGATAGAAAAAATGTATTTAGGAGCGACGGGAATTATCGTTGTTTTTGATGTGACCAACAAAAAGACAATGTTGAATGTACCGAATTGGATTGATGCATTTCTAACAATTGAACGAAAGGCTGTTCCAATGGTAGTTTTTGGTAATAAAGTTGATTTACGAGATGAGAGTTCAATCCAGAAATTGGAAGCAGAAGAATATGTTAACAATTTATCGAAGAAATATGAAGTTGAAGTAAATTATGTTGAGACATCTGCCTTAACTGGTGAGAACATTAAATCTGCATTTGAAGGCTTTGTTGATAGGATTGCAGCAGAGCAACAATTAACTTTCTAATCAAAAAAATTAGCCAGTATCTAATTTTTATCTTGTAATAGTTTAATTAAATTGCGTAAAGAAAGACGTAAATAAATATTAATGCAGAATACAATTAATATGAGGGATGATCAAATTTATTCTTACTATGCATTCCCAGAAGGCGATGTCATTTGTTTCAATTAACAAATGACAAATATAGTTAGGGACTTCTAAAATATAAATTTTCTAGTTTATTGATCATCGTTTAATAGTGAAGATCAGATCCGATCATGTTCCCCATAGACTAGATATTAAAAAAAATGAAAATTGATAACTATATGGTAGCTTTCTCCCATAAGAATTTTATAATTGAAAATTTGCGTTTTATTCACAATGTATACACGAATAGTTAATGTTTCTTTAAAACCAGGTACAATCGATGAGGCTATCAAAATATATGAAAATTCCGTTATTCCAGCTGCTAAGGCGGTAGAAGGATATAATGGAGGTTATTTGCTAATAGATCGAGAAAAAAATACTGGCAAATCTATTGCAATATATGAAACAAAGGAAAAGATGATTGCAAGTGAGGAAAGTGGTTATTTGCAAGAGCAACTCGCTAAATTCGGTGAGTTATTTTCTGAACCTCCTGTAACAGAGACCTACGAAAACGCAGTTAATGTCAAATAGTTGATAATACACAATAAAGTTAATTCAAATTCTTCGAAATATATTCAACTATATTTGAGAGATAAGAATTTAGGCAAATTAACCAAAATAATGATAAAATCTACCTCGGGGTAACCTTAAGTCACATAGAAGCTGTTTCAAAATAAATGGTAATTTATGAGAATTGGTGGTCAATTTTCTTTAATTGGTAGTATATTTTTACTAAGCAAGTAATTACTTACTCAAAACAAAAATCAATAAAAATGTAAAATTATGCCGTTTGAGGAATTGAGTTATCGTTCGATTTACGAAATATGAAAATGAAACAATAATTTTCAGTTATAATATATTAATTGTCTGGGAAGTTATTTTCAAACAGCTTCATATA
>MDVR01000157.1 GCA_001940725.1 Candidatus Heimdallarchaeota archaeon LC_2
CATCAATTCTATCTCTACAGATGCTGTAATCAAATGGAATATATCAGATAATGTCGGTACGGTTTTGGCTGAGGGTGAGATAAACATCAACGAGCAACTCTATATGCATCAACAGGGTAGTTTGATGATAGTAATTGGCTCATTGCAATCAGATGATCTGAATAACATTAATAGATCCTACCTTTGAGTTTGATTTAAGCTCATCAATGACTCTGAGGGCCATCAGAATTCCCATCAATTCTATCTCTACAGATGCTGTAATCAAATGGAATATATCAGATAATGTCGGTACGGTTTTGGCTGAGGGTGAGATAAACATCAACGAGCAACTCTATATGCATCAACAGGGTAGTTTGATGATAGTAATTGGCTCATTGCAATCAGATGATCTGAATAACATTAATAGATCCTACCTTTGAGTTTGATTTAAGCTCATCAATGACTCTGAGGGCCATCAGAATTCCCATCAATTCTATCTCTACAGATGCTGTAATCAAATGGAATATATCAGATAATGTCGGTACGGTTTTGGCTGAGGGTGAGATAAACATCAACGAGCAACTCTATATGCATCAACAGGGTAGTTTGATGATAGTAATTGGCTCATTGCAATCAGATGATCTGAATAACATTAATAGATCCTACCTTTGAGTTTGATTTAAGCTCATCAATGACTCTGAGGGCCATCAGAATTCCCATCAATTCTATCTCTACAGATGCTGTAATCAAATGGAATATATCAGATAATGTCGGTACGGTTTTGGCTGAGGGTGAGATAAACATCAACGAGCAACTCTATATGCAACAACAGGGTAGTTTAATGATAGTTATCGGCTCATTACAATCAGATGATTTAAACAATGATAATAAATATGCTAGTGGAATTTTCTTGACAACTGGCAGGTATAAGATAACATTATCTCAATCTCTTGTTCTTGACTTTGAGAGTAAGGCCAGTAATACCTATCAGGGTGTTTATTCATATGAAAATGATATTCTTCAGAACACCTATCCCCAATTATATTTGATGGGTGGATCTCACAGAGAGAGGAGTGCAACAGTCAATGGAGCTGCTAGTTCAACATTTACTGTATCAACTGGAACTTCCTATGTTCTTGCCTACTATGGTGACGGAGCGTTGAGTTTCTCACCATCTCATGAATTGAAGAGAATTGATGTGTCAACAAATTCACCCCTGACTGTATCAATGATTGATTATCAGGGTAGTCCGGGGTCCTCCATTTCTATTAATGCTAATATTAAGGATGGAGCAACGCCGGTTTTGGGTGCGACAGTTGATTTCTCAATTATGTTGAATGATATATTGACACCTATTGGCTCAGCAACTACTAATAGTGGAGGGAATGCAATTATATTCTATTTGGCAGACCTCGATCCTGGGAATTATTCAATTTATGCTGAGGCCACTTATCAAACTCAATATGGTATTATAAATTCTGAACTCAGTTTATCCCAACCTAGTGCCAACTGGTCAAACTTGAATGCTGATGCCGAATTCGGATCGACAGGATTTGGGATAACATCTGTTACTATAAGTGGAACACTAAAAACACAAGGGGGAAATCCAATAGTAGATACACCTGTAGAGATCCGGGGAGATAATTCCTTATTTTCCACAGTTTTAAGTGATAGCAGTGGAGATTTTTCATACACCTATCAGGTAAATTTTGTGGTGGGAACTTATACTGACTATTATTCAATCAATATTACAGATGGTTTCTGGAATGCTGCTCCTGAAAGTATTGATCTCATTATCTCAAGAGGACAATTATTCATCAATACCGATGATGTCAGTAGTGAATTCATTGATCAGCCCACACATATTACTGGAGCTATTACCAATACTCCCGGAGAAGACGTAATTAGTACTATCAATCTTGATAGGGAAACAACTCCTGGTGTATGGACTGTAATTGAGACCGTATTTTCAGATAATTTTGATTTCACCCTTCAAACTCAATCTGCAGGCTCCTACAATTACAGAGTTAGAGTTGATGAAACTGCACAGTGGATAAGTGTGCTTCAACCTGTTTCGGTCAATATTGGAGCCTCCAATGCAGCTATCTCCAGAGGGGGACTACTTACAACTTTTGATATTCGATACCATCAAAATTACGATTTGTCTGTCTATGTATTGAAGGATGATTTGTCAGCAATTGAGAATGCTGATATGAAAATAACTGTTTGGGATCCGGTTGTCGGTGCGAATGTAGAGATTGCCAACGGATTGACAGATGGTAGTGGTCTGGTTATATTATATTGGATACCAGAAGATTCTTATCTATCTCTTCCAGGTCTTAGTATTCCCCTAACATATACCGCAACCCATAATGATTTTGTCATAACTCAATTACAGGTATTCTTCACCATAGTTTCAAATGATGTGAGTCTATCCTTGGTGGATAATACTTGGACCTATGATACCAATAACATTATTGAATTTGATACTGTTGATGAATTTGGATATGTGGTAAATCAGGGAACACAATTTGATATCACAATTGAGGGTACGAGTTATACAATGACAATTGATGCTTTGGGACATGGTACAGTCACCCACCGATTTGCTAATGTCGGTTCAGCATCTATGAGTATTACAACCACCATCACAAATCCCTTCCCCTACAATGATTATTCTGACACACTATTGTATTCCATAAACAAGGGAGATTATATAATTACAGGTTCAGATGAATTTGCAGCTCGTGGAGAGAATTATCAATTTTCATCTACTATTACTGATCATAATGGTATTCAACTATCCAATCCTGTCGTAATTAATCTTTGGTTATTTGATGTTACTTGGATTAATCTGGCACAGATTTCCACTATTAATGATGCTGTTATCCATGCTGATATTGTACTTAATGAGGGAGTGTACACAATTGAGTGGAGAGTAGATGGTAATAATTTGTACAATGGTGCTTCTCTGGCTTATTTATTGACTGTTGATAAATCTATTACTAAAATAACATTTACTCAGGTACCCACTTCATATAATTTCAATGATGATAATGTTAATAGGGAGGTAAGCTTATTGCTGCAAGTCCCAATACTTGATGAGGTACTACCAAATCAGTTTATCTCAATCGATTTTTCCTCTGTCGATGATAGTTATTCTTGGTTTTTGCAAACAGATGTAGCAGGAATTATCAAGTTTACACTACCACAACAGCCTATTACTGGTAGTTATACTCTGACTGTTACATTTATTGAAAATATCGATTATCTGTCAACAAATTCAATTACTAGTATTGATGTTTTTGGAGTTGATACAATTCTCTCATGGAAAATGCTTCCCAAAGACGGATTTTATGCAGTGGATCAACTATTCAGTGTCCATGCTGAGGATACACTTGGTAATTATCTGATTGGATTCAGCATTGATCTAATCATAGGTCCCGATACTTTCTCTGTTCTAACCAATAGTACAGGAGATGCTACCTTCAATATCAATATGATTTATGAGGGAACTGTGGATCTTAATGTGGTTTTACAGGCAAAAGATGGCTGGAATAGTCAATCTATTGACATCACAATACAGATGGAGAAAAAACAACTAGCAATAACTTCAGAGATTAATTCAATCATGTACTCTCCCACCAATGATAATCAAAATCTCGATTTTGTTATTCTTGTTAATTCTTATAATGATCCCTTTTTGGTTAATATCAAACTGGAACTTTACTGGTTGAATCCAACCTCGGGACAATTCGAATTTGTAGATATATACTATACAGATAATAGCGGATATCTGTATGTCACTCTTTCCTTCCCCACAATAGATGCATCCCAATCCTATGTATTCAACTGGTTGGCTTCCGATGCTGATTTTATCTCTTATCAACTGGATCAATTCTATTCTGTCACCCCCATGTCTTTGGATGTAACCATATCCTATGGTTCGGGTAATTACTTGGAGTCAACACCTATTGATTTCACAATCAGAGACAGTGATGGTTTACTGATTAGTGATTTAGATGTGTATATGAGTTATACTGAAACTATTATACTCTGGTCAGAATCTGACACAACATCATTCGGTACTTCAATTATCAATTTCTATGCTCCTTCTGTTGGGGATCTATCTGTGTATTACAGAATATCCGATATTAATGGGAACTATTTATTGGTTGATGAAAATATCCTCATTACCATCAATCCTACAATGATTATATTGAACTACTCCCTCGATGATGATCAGGGGGTGGTAACTCTTTTGGTTGATGTTAGAAATCCAGCAAACGAGGTAATTACTGAAGGAATGGTTGTTATTGAGAGTTGGCAAGGTAGTTGGGTAACAGAAAAGACGCTTTCTCTTTCACAAACCAACTCTTACATACTTAATCTCTATTCCGATTCAATGCAATTTCGTCTCACATATGTGGCCAATTCTCATTACAGTAATTCAGAATTAGTCTTTGATCTGTATAGACAAGATTTGACAGTATTGATTAGTCCGTTTGAAATGGAGGTGAGCAATGATCTACAAATCAATATAGAATTGCAGGGAAATTCATCCCTTAATGGATATCTGGTGGAAATTCATATTTACGACGAAATAACCGGTCAATGGACCAATGATCGAAATCTGTATACCTCAGATGGTTTTATTAATGAAACAATTCCTGTCAACTTGGATATTGGAGCTTATCAAATTAGAATAATGATAGCAGAACAGGGTTGGTATCGATTGTACAATCAAGTATTTAATCTTGATATCACTTTGAATCATTTCTTATTTGTGATTGATAATGATTTATTCAGAAGTGGAGTAAATAATTATATTGGTGTAAGTATCAATTCATCAACCCCAAATGCTGTTAATAATGTACAACTGGACCTCTTTATTCAAGTGGATAATGTTAGGACCCACATTGGAACGGTCTTTACAGATAATTTCGGTAATGCAACCTTTATTTTCAATATTATCCAGCCATATGGAGAATATTCATTTACAATAGTTAGTACTCAGACATTACAGATAAAATTATCAAGTATTGATTTCCAAGGTATAATTGGATATAATGTTAATGCGGATTTCATAATCACTGATGAGATTGATTATAATCGGGGGGGTACAATTTCCGTCCTATTAACAGACCATGTAAATCAATTATTAATCAATTCCCAAGTGGATGTTTTCTATTCTCTATTTGACCCTGTCTCCCAATCTTATTTGGAGCAGCAATTCATCACAACAATATATTCTAACAGTTCCGGATTTATCTTGATAGATATTCCTGCTATTATTTTAATGAGTGATAATATCAGAATTTCAATATCACTTAGCGATCAGTTGATTATTGGTAATTCAATGTTCAGTCATGATTTGACGATATCAAAATCAACTCCATTCATTTCCTATCAGATCGATGATTTTGGGGTTAGTCAATATGCCAAAATTAGAGTAATAGTGGTCAATATCAATAATAATTCTCTCGGTGGGGATATTACTTGGAAATTGAATAGTGGGTCTCAAGAGACAATAATAGATGGCTCTGGGAATTTAGAGATGGTTGATGGGATTTATCAATTCTCCTTTGATATCCCTGCGGTTTATATTGGAGAATATCTAATCGTTTTGGATTTCCATGATACAAATACACTTCAGAAATATCTCGATACCTCAACAATATTTTATTTTGGCTGGGCTAAGGCCGATACTACGGCGGAATTTATGACCCCAAATATCGTTTACCAGTCTGCATATAACATCTCATTTGTGGTTTCAGATCAACTATATCTACAGCCCTTATTAGGAATTGAGATTAGCATAACTATTGATACAAAATCCTACTACGGGTTTACTGACAGCTCTGGTATGGTTATATTGCAACTAGATATAATACCGGGTGTATACAATATTAATTTAGCAATTGATTCATCGTATTTAATCAATGGTTTTGATTTCACGTATGAATTGGAAATATTGAGAGGTAATGCAGAATTAACACTTCATTCCCCTGGAAACTACTCTCAAATTGCGTCTTCTGTTAGCATGAATTTATTCGATTCTATTAGTTATGATGATTTTAGTGAGAATTACAATGTAACCATCTTCAGGGATAATTTATTACTAACTGACATTGCTTGGGACTTCTCGCATGGATCAATAATAATATATCCAACCAATGGTATTCCCCACTTATATCCAGGACCATACCATATTGAACTGTTGAGGTATCATCCATACTATACTAATTCGACTACTTCTCAAGATTTTATTATCTCTCCAATGTATGTTGAATTCAATTATAAGATTGAAAATATCAATGGCACTGAGTACCTTCTGATATCTTATCCAGATAATACGGTATTAGAGATTGAATTCACAACAAGACTCAGCAACACGGATCTTTCAGATGAGGTGTATTATTTCAATACTGATCTAATTATGATACCTTGGGATAAGGGAGCTATTATCATTCTTATTGAGGGAACTGGTTATATTGGGGGACGGGCAACAGGTACACATGATATATCTACAACTGTCAGTAATTCCACATCATCCATTACTAATTCAACAGGAAACTATGATGATACCAATTTTGGATCATTCATGAGTATCAAATCGGCTCAAATAATAGGTGGAATTGTGCTTTTCTCAAGCATAGCAATTCCCTCCGCTCGACAATACTTCAAGAGCAGGAAATGAATCTATGATTTTCGATCGATCGAGGAACTCGTATTTCAATTCTTGAGAGCCTTGGTTGTTAAAATATTTGCAAAAAGAATAATAGGGAAATCTGGAATTTTCAAAACTGAACTATACTGGAACGCAGTGTTGTTAAGTTCAATCGATGACCGATTACAAATTATTATTCGGGACATCCTTAAGTAACATATAATAAATCGATCGACGATCTCAAATGCCAAATACTCTCCGAATATTTTCTATAATTTTAGTACTTGGTGTTCTTTCTATAGGGATTCGTTATATTTGGTTACTTGTAAATAACCAGTTATACGATGACAATCTAAAGTCGCCTAAGAAGTCGATGAAATCCCCAAGTATAAAAATAATAAAAACAGAGATTGTAAACGCAATATCATGTTCGAGCTGTGGAACATTGAATAAAAAAGAAAGTCTCTTCTGTATAGAATGCGGTGTATCCTTCAATTAATCGATCTATCAAGATAGAGATGACGTAACTCTTTCAAGGGTAAAGTTCAATCTTTAAATCAGGAAAATATAATTCGAATAGATGAATATTTGTTTACTTATATAAAATTCGCCACATTTGATTTACATACCAATGACTATTCAGCTGAGTTACCATTTACAGGATACTGCAATACTTAGATATTTGCTATCCAATACTAATTCCAATGATGCGGGCGATATCCTATTCCTTGCTAAGTGCGGTATCTACCGATTAATGACAAACGACCACCCATCACTCTCAGAATTGTATAAAATCAGATACAATGAGCATGGCGGATTGCAGCTGAATGATTACCAAAAAATTCTCAAGAAACGTCTCAGCTCTTTAATCTGGGATATTAAGGATAGACCAGATCTGCAACTACATCTACTTATTCCCCAATATACGGGAAACTATTTCAGTATCTGCGTCATGATATCCTCCCTTAAACCTGTATTATCAAATGGCGATGATAGCCAAGCCTCTAATAAATTATTCAGTTCCTACAATAATTTCTCAGTGCAGCATTCCGATCTTGTTTCTTTACATCTTGATCAAATGAAGGAATCTGAAATTCAGAATCTGTTCAAAATTGCATGTACTGAGAATAATAATGGGGATATGACTTTTGAGCTATCTATTGCAGTGACGGGGATACCTGATGTTCTTTTCGAACAATACCATGTTGAACTGGGAGTGCATGAAATTGAAGTCTTACAAAGCATTGTTAATTCCCAGCTTAATCACTATGATCTTCCAAGAATTCAACTCAATGATCGCTATGCAAGAACTATTGGATGGGACACTAATGATCAGTTGATTTCCATTGTCGAACCAAGAAAAATTGCCACTTTCGGTAATGAAAGGATCATGCTGCAGGCATTGTGGATACTGCAAAACTTTCATCTCAAACATCAGAATAAAGATGTTGAAATAATCAATCCGAAAAATGGAAAGCGATCATACCAACAGGAATTACACCTGCTGATGGATCAAACTTTTTTCATAATCACAAGCAAGGCAAAACATTGGGAGAGTGCCATACAATCTCTTACACTGAACCATAAATATCGAAAAGAAATATTGACAAGTATTCATCCAATTGATAATCTAGGTGTAGATATTATCCAGTTATTCCATTCCAATCGGGATCTGTTATTCAGTCTTATCAAATCTTGGGTCAATATTACCAGTTCTTCAAGAAGTGCCTCCTATGAGATACAATCCATGCTGGAGTTATTTGATGATGCATTCAAGACCTATGGAAGCGAACAATTGGCAGAATTCCAGTTGCGGATGTTTCTGAAGGAATCTACCTTTGATGACTTAGCTCACCCCGAATTACATAACACTCTAGTTTCTAAATATTCTTCGATTATTGCCCATCCCTTCTTCAATTTCAAGGAGAAAATAGATATTACGGCACCTAATGCAGCCAGAAGACTTTGGAAGAAAGATATTCAATCTCCAGGTATTCATATAATTGATATATCGAGATCAACCCAACAAGAACAGATGGCTATTCATTCATTTTTTCTGATCCTTCAAGAGCACAGATATTTTGATAAGACATGGACTTTCCACTCCTTTAGTGATGGTTTGCGTCATTCATTTGAGAAAGTTCAACAGATACTTCAAGCAATGTCATTGAATAAATCGCTACTTCACTTCACCCATAGCACCTCCATGCCTTTCTTCTTGAGAAGTTTTGAGCTCCTCCTTTTCGATAAAGAATTCACTACTTATTCAGTACTGAAGACATTTGATGCTACTACTATATTTGAAGATGCAGGTGACGCTTCCCTTTTTATCTATGAACAATCCGATGCCACCCTAATGAAACCTCTGGATCTACAAATGTTGGATGTACTATATGATAGAAATGTCATTGTCAAACTAGCACCTGAAGATGTCAAATATTCACATGATCTATATCCTGCCAAAGAATTGGAGGATCAAGGACCATCTATTTCTGATGAGGAAGAAGATCAATCGGGCGTTTCGCCAAACAGAGATGAAGGAAGTGTTTTCAGTCAGCCCTTTGTGGAGGAGGAGGATATCATTGTGGAGGATTTCGATGAGGATAGTTATATCGGACCCGATCTCCTCTTTAAAATACCCGTACTTGCCACATTTCGCTCCTATCGTCAGTATCGATTCCAAGAAATAGAATATACATCCAACTTGCCACATGACATGGTTCAACAACAACTTCAAGAATTGATATCACAGAATTGGATAGAGACAACTATCAAGGACAAAACTGATGTCTTTCTTCCCCTGTCAAAGGGCAAGGAGTATATGGATGATCTCATCAGACAAATTCCAGATTTCAATGAAATTCAAGTACGGTTTTATGATATTGTATTTCCTGATGTGGAGAATCAATCGATTGATATTGAGGAAAAGGACAAAATTATCGATGAGAACAATATTCTTGATGTATTACTTGCAATTCGACTTTCTTATCATAATCTTACTGATCTTGATGAGAGGAAACAGACCTTGCTTAATCTCTGTTCGGTCTGCCGGTATATATCAGATAAATTTGGTGAATTCGATAATGTTTTGCTCTCCTATTACTACTGGACCTTAGGTGTATACGCATCATTTCTTGGTGCTCAACTTGATGACAAACGGGAAGAACATCTTCTTGCTCTGAAAATATCGCAAATAATTAAACTCATTTCAGACATTCTAACTGAAAAACTTCAAGATGAATTTAGCATGGATCAGACCGAATCAAGTTCGGATGAGACTTTTGTGTTTACCGAAAATATGAAAGAAGAGGAACAGGTAGTATTACCGGAACAGGAGGAAATTGTGCTTACCAAAGTTGATCCATCTATTGATCAAAAGAAAAAAATCGATTCATCGTATGAGAAACCTATTTCACCTCCAACTGTCCTTAATATTCCTAAAACTAATCGATCCATCGATGACATTCCTAAATCACTTAGTCAATCGACGCCTCAGGAGCTGAAACCAATTGAAATCTCGCCAGACCTTGGACCGTGGTACAAGTTTCACCGATTTGATTATGAACTCCCCATTCAAGACGATCAACTGAGATTATCGGCTGATGAGATTATATTCATGTTCATGGTTAGCTCAATTAGTAACAACATCACTGATTCATTTTCCATCAAAAAGCAGACCAAGTCCCTCATGTTTCTGAATGAACAACAGGTATATGAGACAGTGAATCGTTCCCCATTACCAATTCAAATTGATTATGATAACTTGATAAATACAGGTGTCATTAAACAGATGGATATTGGTTACACCATAGTAGATATAAGGAGTATCTTACCTCATCCAAATGTCTCAGTTGATCCCATGTATAAGAGGATGAATTTATCTGAAGTGATAGATTTACTAGATGAGAGCCAGTTCAACTTCGTTTATTCCAGAACTTTGCAATCGTATATCTACGCAGATTACTATGATGTGGAACTTCAGCCAGTTGTGGCCATCTGTTATGCCATGTTAATTGATCAAGGCGATACACAGGGAAAGATTGCCAGATATGAAAAATATATCCCTTGGGCGTATACAATGATTAAATTATTCATGATGAAAAAACGAGATCTTATGCGTTCTAACGAACTTGAATTTATACATTGCACTCTTCTTTCTAATCTGCAAAAGATTCAAATGGGCTCAACACTAGAATTATCAGAGTATTCTGGTGAGGATGAAACAACAATAAAATTGAGTTCTATGCTGAATCGAAAACTGAAGAGACTTGGTCTGAGTTCCTCAGATTTGAATAAACATGAAAGGGGGGATAATATATCAATTGATCGCTCGATTACTTCAGATACAAAAAGTGTTAAACCCTCCATTGAAAAGCGAGAAAGGATCACCTTCTCACCCACTCTAATTCAACAGATAGAAGAGGAGGCCATTATTGATGAATCCAATAATACCATACAGGCTGAAATTCAATCTACAGATAGACCAAATAAATCAGTGAGACTCAAAAAGACGAAAAAGATTCCTAAGCAGAAAAATCTTGAAAATACGATATCTTCTGAACAATCCGATGAAATCAAATTTGGCGATGAAGTTGTTTCATTAATTTCGGAACTCTGTAACAAGGCTAATGAAAAGGCAGAAGACACCAGCCCCACTGATTTACTCATCTCTATTTTTGCCAAGGTTATTTATCCAGAGGTAATTAATCAGAAGCCTGAAATTACTGATCTCAAGTTGATTGAGATTTTCAACGAAGTAGGGGAACTTACTGGAGTTTCTAATTCAGTTGATTTTTCCAGGAGTTTAGGAGATATGCAGGAGAGATGGAACAAGTACAGGGAAACAAGGACTCGAATTATTAAATCCTTTGCAAGCCGTATTACCAAGACAGCTTCCAAATTTGTATATAATTCCCTCTTTAGGGATTTACTCAAGAAAAAATACAAAAGAGATTATTGAAACTATTTTGTTGTTATTTATATAAGATTGCCAACTTTTAATATTGAGAATAATGTTACAAACTGTAAGACAAAGTGCGTTAGTTGAACATGAATACTATCAAGAAACATTTATTGCCCATCCACGAAATGTTGCTGCATTTGCAGTTTGTTTCAAAGAAATCATAACTAGCGGTTCTGGAATGAAGTTAGCTTATACCGCACCTGAAGGTATTTATTTTGTTGAACAAGTTAGAATTAACAAACGTTTGTCCACCATGGGTGATTTTAGTAATAAATTTCTTAAATTTAGCAGAATAAATAATGTGGATAAACTCCTAAAAAATTGGATTGAGATTGGTCTAATTAAAAAAATTATGATCTATAAGGATAATAATTATTTTGATGGTATTTACACCTCGCCCTTGATTAATTACCATTTTACAGCCTTACATTCTGATAAGTATATAGAGGGTTTAGTTAGTGCTCTCTTGCAATCCTGTGTCGCTCTTAGTAACATCATATCTGACATTAAATTACAAGAAAGTGGTCAGGATCTATACCATTTTTATTCAAGAATTATTAGAGAAGGAGAGGCATTTGATCTGGACCAAAATAATTGGTTAAAACAAAATTTTCACACTGATTTAACATCCAATCTCATTCTTGGTCTTAAAAGACATGGAATGATAAAAATTAGAAAAGGATCAAAAGAGAAATTTAAACTAACCAACATGGGTTTGGAATTTGTCAAGGTTCTGAGAGAATATTATTCATATCTTTCTGAATTAGATCGATTCGTAAGTAACACTGATTCCACACAATTCAACAACTTGGAAAATTCATTCGAAATTAAAATGATTGTACCAGAATCATTAGAAATATTTGTTCGAAAAGAAACTAGATTCCCGAATTGTTACTGTGCTCATCACAATATCGTTTATTCAAACGAACAAACTTACTTCCGTCACTCAGCCAGACTACATTCAGGTTTCAAGTGTAGTATTCATGATTTTGCAACCTATTCTTACAAGAGTTTCTACAATCACTGTCTAAATTCACATTTCGACATCCAATTCAACAAGTACAACATTATTACATTATTCGATTTTATTGATGAACTCGATCCAATTCTTAATTTTTCACACACTGAAAAGGCACTAATCATTCACAAGGTTAATCATTTAAATTCCCAATTCACTGAATTTGAAGGAAAATCAGTTTATAATACATCGAAGGTGTTTATAGCAATTCTATTTCTTCATCTGGAGAACAAAGATAGTAGAGCATCGAGACATCTGGACTTCAATTATCTCTATCTTATTTTTAAATCGATTGGCAGGGCAAATCCTTATACTAGCAAGAATATTAAGTTGTCACTACGAACACTTAACTTTGATTGGATGAAGTTTAAGTACAGCTATCAAGAGGGGTTTTTGTACTATGGTTCAATTATTCTTCGAGATCCTGATTTTAATGAACGTCTTGTCCAGCGGGGTATAGATGTAAAATCCTTTAGAACTATATGTGATCAGATGTTTTCGTTCTTGGTGGGTTCTGCCTCTTTGAATGAATTAACAAAATACAGATCCTCTCTCGCCCAATTTGTTTTGAAATCAATTGTAACATTTTCAGAGATGTTAGGTGAATGGTTCTCCCCAGGACATTCTACCTCAAATCTACTAACCAAGGCGGATATTGAATCGATCATTGATACTAATCTCTCTTTACTTCCGTATATTTCTGAGGTGCAGGTTGGAAGAATGTTAAGAGATCGTAAATCCTTAGAATTAGAAAAGTACATCTTTAATTTCAAGAATGATCTGTTCAAGATTTGTGAGCAAAATAGTATCGATCAATCTAACAGGCCGTTATTTATAAAATAGATCGTGTGCTTCTATTATTTATCAATACCAACCATTTCCGTACCGACACAATATCAATTTGTTTTGTTGGACCAAGGCCATCGAAACATGGATTCTCCAGAAATCTATTGGACGATTTAGATTCTTCTAAATTTAATTAAGTGATGGTTTTTACTTCATCGATCCAGTAAGTGTCTCTAGTAAATAGTTATTCTTTCTAGCGAATACCTAATCAAAACTGCTTCATTCATCAAAATTCTTTGTGATAATCTCAATTCTGCTAAAATAACTCATTAATAATTCATGTTGAAAATCAAAATTACATACTATCCGCTAGGATCGGTTTTGTAAACCAGTGTTGAATGAGGTTTTGAAGTTGTTATTCAACTACTGGTGCTTTTTCCTCTTGTTTCAGAAGGTGGATCACAGCCAGTTTGGATCCAATCTTTCATCATGCCAACAATTATTTTCTTGAAAGAGTCACATAATTCTCGTAATGGTTCTACTGGAATAGGAACCCATTTACGCCTTGGGAATTCATTGGTCACTCGACACCAGGTGGGAAACTTTCTGCTTTCTCGTAATTTCTTCCCTTCCTCAAGTTCCTCCAGAGAAGCAGTTTCACAGCAGTTGTAGTTTACACTCAATTTATCTCCATTCTCAATTAACTCCAGGTTCTCTAGTACCCACAAATTATAGACCATCACTGCATTCCACATTAACCAGTATCTCAGACTGTA
>MDVR01000158.1 GCA_001940725.1 Candidatus Heimdallarchaeota archaeon LC_2
ACTGATTCTCTGAACATTGCCAAGCAACGATTCAAAGAAATTGTTAATAATGAAGCTGAAATTAGTACATCTTATCTTACTAACCAAATGGACTTACCAGCGGAACTGGATATTGTAATTGTGTCGACCAACTCGAATATTAGAGGATGATCGTCATTTTTATTGTGAATTTACAGATTATTAAGCTCACAATAAATTAACAGATATATGTAATGGAAAGTTATACCGAGTGTAGTTGCTTCGCGAGATGAGATAGGAAAATGGCAGAGAAAACACGAATTATTGGAATTATTGGAGCAGGACAGATTGGAAGCAGACATCTACAAGCTATTGCCAAACTGACTGAAACTACAAATATATATATTGTAGACACCTCAACTGATTCTCTGAACATTGCCAAGCAACGATTCAAAGAAATTGTTAATAATGAAGCTGAAATTAGTACATCTTATCTTACTAACCAAATGGACTTACCAGCGGAACTGGATATTGTAATTGTGTCGACCAACTCGAATATTAGAGGATGATCGTCATTTTTATTGTGAATTTACAGATTATTAAGCTCACAATAAATTAACAGATATATGTAATGGAAAGTTATACCGAGTGTAGTTGCTTCGCGAGATGAGATAGGAAAATGGCAGAGAAAACACGAATTATTGGAATTATTGGAGCAGGACAGATTGGAAGCAGACATCTACAAGCTATTGCCAAACTGACTGAAACTACAAATATATATATTGTAGACACCTCAACTGATTCTCTGAACATTGCCAAGCAACGATTCAAAGAAATTGTTAATAATGAAGCTGAAATTAGTACATCTTATCTTACTAACCAAATGGACTTACCAGCGGAACTGGATATTGTAATTGTGTCGACCAACTCGAATATTAGAGCTAAAGTCATTGAGAAATTATTAGAAAATAAGAAAGTTCGGTATTTATTGCTGGAAAAAGTCTTATTCCAAAGTTCAAGTGACTACGAGAATATTGCTTCCTTGTTGAAAAAGCATAGGACTTTGGCTTGGGTAAATTGTCCCAAACGAATTTGGCCAACTTATCAAAAAATGTTTTCTGAGTTGAAACAGGCAAAAAACCTTCATATGATTGTTAACGGTTCTAATATTGGATTAGGATGTAATACAATTCATTATATCGATTTAATGTCTTTCTTCACAAATGAAACAAATATTAAAATCAATTCAGATTTACTGGAATCTGAAATTATTCAATCCAAACGGAGTGGTTTTATTGAGCTAACAGGTACTTTGAGAATTGAAACATCTAATAATTCAACTTTGACAATTACATCATATAATGAAGAGGATATTCCTTTCATTGTTTTCATTTCAAGTGATGTGTCAAGATATATAATTACAGAAAGTGATAATAAAATGTTGGTCTCCAATGTGTCCACCAATTGGAAGTGGACAGAAACTGATTTTATCACCCCTTATCAAAGTGATTTAACCAACCTTGTAGTTGAACAATTACTTAAGTCAGGAACTTGTGAATTACCCGATTACGAAATTTCCAAACAATTACATCTTCCTATGATTGAAGCTTTTAACAAACATTTAGATAAAATTAAATTCAATCGTAACAACATTTGTCCAATTACCTGATGAAATCTTACGAATTGAATTATTATCAATGTCATCTCTGGCTCGCAAATATAGGATATTTCTTTAAAATCCAATATTTTAATTTCAAAGCAAAATCTATTGAATATTAACAGAGTTTTTATTAGGTCTGTAGCAATTCAGACATGAATTTATGAAAAAGAATATTGTGGCAATTATACCTGCACGTGGGCAATCAAAACGATTACCCAGAAAAAATATTCTTGAATTTTGCGGGAAGCCCCTTATTGCTCACTCAATTGAGGCTGCAAATAAGGTTGAACAATTAGATAAAATTATCGTTTCAACAGAAGACGAAGAAATTGCGCTGATATCTAAAAATTACGACTGTGAGGTCATAAACAGGTCTATTTTCCTCGCCCAGGACGACAGCTCTTTAGTGGACGTTTTGTTACAAATTTTCGCCGATTTAAATCAAGAATTAGATTATGTGGTTGATGTTTTTGTATTGCTGCAACCTACATCACCACTAAGAACAGCAGATGATATTTCAAATGCATTAGATCTCTATCTAAACAATGAATGTGATTCGGTTATTAGCGTGTTAGAATCCCCACACCCACCCTATTGGGCAATGAAACAGGAAGATGAATATTTAACTCCGTTGTTGGGTTTGGAAAATTACAGAAAGCGAAGTCAAGATCTGAAACAAACTTATTTTCCAAATGGGGCCATTTTTATTATTTCACCAAAACTTTTGGAACAAGAGAGAGAATTTTTTACTCAACGAACTCTACCTCATATCATGCCAAGTCATAGATCGATTGATATTGATTCAAAATCAGATTTTATGCTTGCAGAATTCTATTCAAAATTAGATATCAAAATTCAGTAGAATCGAAATATCGAAGGCAAATTGAGACTCCTCAAACAAATTAGATTACGAGGGAAAAGATTCAAAAAGTAGGTTTCTTATCGAAAACCATGGAAGCTTCATACCCAAGAGTATCTCCCATTAACTCCTTGAAAGATACAGTTCGTATAATTGATGATTTTGGAGTAGGTATGGCGATTGTGGCTGAAACCTAGGAAACCAAAGTATTAGGTATTGTCACTAACGGTGATATTAGAAGAGATCGATCGAATTTAAGATGAACTAGATCGAGTTTAGATTCTTTATTTGCTTAATTATGAAGAGTGATTTTACTTGGTTGGTCGAATGGCAAATCCTGATGAAATTGCTGCAGCAAATCTATTTTTGATTTCAGAGGCTGTATTATATGTTAATGTTAGCGTTTGCATGGTTGTTGGTGGTTGGAGTACTTGGTAAAATCACTTATTTTTCATCCTTAAATTTAATTTTTTGGATTTAATATCTGCATAAATATTTCATTAACTTGTTTAACATGATTTTCTATTGATATCAACTGTTCTGATTGTTGATTGGCCATAAATTCCTTGACTTGAAGGTACAACCCGGGTTTAAATTTTTCGTCCAAGCGGTCATCAATTTCCCATTCTTCTATTTTCACACTACCAATTTTCTGAACCTGCAATTTCTCTAGGGGTCTTAAAATAAGCCTATGCTTCTTCGTGGTTACTTCAACTCCCCATCTCCCAGGAGCTTCCCAATTGGCAATATATGAGAATATAGCTTCATTTTTCGAAATCCCTGAACCTGAAAATTTTGAAGCCTTGGGGTGCCACGGAAGGGTCCCAGAAATGTAGGTTGATAATGAAATTGGATACCCACCTAAATAAAAGGCTAAATCAATGACATGACTTGAATTTGCCAGAAACCAAGATTCTTTTAGTTCTTTCGATATTTCTAAGTTCTCAATTATGTGACCCCATTCAGTAAACTCAAAATTAAAAGATGACACACCTCCATCTTCCTGAATAATTCGGTTTGCTTCAATCACAGAGGTATAGAATCTACGATTATATGCTATACAAACATGCGTTTTTGTCTCTATTGAAAGGTTGTAGACCTTCTGGATCTCATTAAATTTTAATCCACCAGGTTTCTCTAGTAATATTTTATCAACACCGTAGTTCATTAACTCAATTGCTGTTTGTGCTAAATTCTCCACATTTACCGCGACAATCACAATTTTTGGACATATTGGATTTGTAGCTAGCCAGTTAGATAAACCGCCAATTAATGGTTCTATTCCAGTCTCATTTCGAAATTGACTAGCAGAAACTTCGCCTCTTCCAATTACTGCAAATGACAAACCAAGTTCTTTGATTACTTTCGCATAAGCGGTACCCATAGAGCCTGTTCCAACCAATAGAATAGTTGTCATGTTATTGGACATAAATTACCCTTCGGTTCTACATTTTCTATATGTCTACTTCCTATTTGTCCTGCACCAACGATGACAACGTTGAAAATTTTGCTATTAATGATACTTCTCCTATTAATTTCAAAACTAAGTAGATTTTAAATATAGATTTAATTCCTTGTTAAGGAGTTGAAATAAATTAAGATTACATTGTTCAAGACTCCATTTATTGGAAAATAGCAGATCAGTTTCTTAAATCCTCGATTTTATCTATTATATTTTTAAGCGAATTTCTTTTGAAGAAATAATTTTGCCGAAAATTTGAATCTGCAGCTTTTGGATTTTCTATTTTCTCAATTAATTCATCTACCGAGTTAACTAAATGTACAATTTGTTTCTCAATTAGATAATTCAAAAATTGAGTTTCGGGATAATTAATCAAGTAAGTCTGCAGTTCAAAGGCTAGTCCCTCAATTATTGCAAACGAAGAAACGCCAATTTGGATTTTGGACTTTGCAAATAGATAATACAATGCAGGGTGGTCACTAACAACCTCAATAGATCCTGATTGTGATTCTACAAACAATTCTGGATAAATTTCTTTCCAAACCTCTGCTTCGCTTGGATGTAATTTGTATACTATCTTGAAATTCTTGATTTTACGGCTTAAATCCACTGCAAATCTACTCAGTTCTATACCCACCGTTCCTTGGGAAATAATTAATATTTGATCCTCGGGAATTATATCTCTAAATTTGTTAACTTTCTTTTCAAAAAAGGGATATCCAACGCTATAAACAAAATTTTTAGAAATTGGAAAATCTATATTTTCATTCCAAAAATCACCAAATGTCAATAGATAATCTGCAAAACACCGTTTTTCTTGTTTCTCTGGATATGAGTAGGCTAATTGATCTGGATGAATTATTCCATGTTGCAATTCAATTGTAGGAATGTTATTTAATTTGCATGCATCTATAAAAAATTCCCTAATATTTGCATATCCAATAACTAGTATAGCTATAGAGGGTTTCATCTTCTTTAGTAATTTATTAAATAAAGGGAGATAACTTCTCCTCAAAATCAAAATATCGCTGACATCTTCAATTGTATTTACTTCAATTCCAAGCTTATCCTGGAGGTAACTCCTAATTTTCAACAATAAATTCCTCTCATCAGGTTTTAGTTTGAATTTTCTTTTGAAGTACATCTTACGTATATTTGCTTTAAATATTAAATAATCAAGATAAAACAAATTATTTGTTTTTGCAGGCTGTAGATGTGAACCTTTTTGATAAAATTCTAATGATAATGTTTTCGATTTAGTGTGTTCTAGATAATATTCTATAATTGGATCTGTATATATATCCCACCATAACCCGTCTTCTAATAATTTTCTTCTTTGATGACCCAAAAACAGTATATCCGTAGTTTTTCGAGTAACAAATGGATTTTTGAAAATAAAATTCTTAAATGAACTTAGAATTATTTTGATCCGATTAATTGGGCCTAAATCGGGAGAATGATGTGATTCAGCAACAAAGCCAAGTTGATTTAATAATTTATCATATAAATGAAATCTATATCTTTCCCAGAAGTATACACCATCAATCTTTTGATCATATAGATCAAATTCGATCTCCATTTCTAAAATCTGATCAATGACTCTTGATTCACTCATTCTGGATAAACCTTAATCCTTCTCGTAATCTTTAATGATTTAGATTCGATTTCGTCCTGCTTACGGGTAAAACCTAATAGAATTATAACAATGATTTGAACAGTACCTTTCATTTGTGATAAACCATTTGACAATTCGACTAAGACCGCTTTTTGAAAAATTTTAATGTCTATTATGAACGATCGGCATCTAAGCATATTACATTCAACTAAGTATTTATTTCAGAATTTAAAGGATAACAAGTAATGGATGAAAATTTAACAAATGACTCTCATAATGGTTCAAATGATGATATAATTTCACGCCCTATTTATATGTCAAT
>MDVR01000159.1 GCA_001940725.1 Candidatus Heimdallarchaeota archaeon LC_2
TACATTTACTTTTATGATTAGAAAATGAGTACTTCACGTTCTGCAACCCCATATCTGATGTCACCATCACATTCCCATCTTTGTTTCTACACAAAAAAGTTTATGTTGAAATAGGTTCTGTTTTTTGACAAAAACGGTGCGTCCTTCTGCCTCTCACCCTACAGGGGTCAACAAGGTCAGTTTTTCCGTGATCTTTAACTACTGGCAGATCATTTTCAGTCCGTAAACTGAGGACCAGCATTCCTGTTTTAGTGTACATCAAACAGGGTAGGACTGTCATTATGACATTTCGGTACGTTTCCAACTTTTCCGTAAATCTTCCAAAAGAAGAAATGACAGGTAGATGCTTACCTAGTCCTCTCACACCTCAATTTACTGAGGTAGTAAGTTCAATACGTGCAATCTTTAGATTGCAACTTCTACTATTATGTGATTTGACTATTTAAAGTACTGAAGATCATAATTAGTCGTTAGCCCAATATATGTACGCACAATTCCTAGCATGCTTAATACTACAACCTGTATAATATATATCTCGACCGTAATTTAAATTTGTATCTGCTTAAAAAGAAAGAAAGTCATTTTTTTCGTAGCAAAATTATTTATATAAAATTTATTCAAATTAAAGTGATTTGAGTACAAATTTGGATTCAACTTCTGAAGTCACGATTTTTGCGGTATTTGTCTAAATCTGAGAAAATAAATTCTTTCCCACATTGTTATGGAGGTTTTGAGTTGATTAGGAGAAAATATCTATAAAATCTTAACACAAATTATTCATTTTCTTTTGTCAATTAATGTCTTTATCATTTCAATCCTAAAGTTAGGGAACTCGTGATAGAACCACAGATTAAGGTTATCATCAATACATCAATTGGGAATTCGAATTATTTAAAGTAGATGGCAAAAACTCAATCGATTGATTCACAGGTGAACTTCTCGAACTCTATGCAATGGGAGGACAATCAGTTCTGGGTTATCAACTTGTACTTCAGTTTCTTTTTTCGTGATTAGGTATTTTTTTTTCACAAACTTGCTATTTAGTAAGGATCTAACAAATTTATTTGTAACAATATTACGCATTTTAACTTCTACTCCTTTCTCTAGTTCTTCACCAATGATGAAATCAATTTCTTTCCCTCTTTCGTTCCAAAAATATTCTGCAGATAACTGGAAGGCAACCTCGGTTTCAGCCTTTTTACCAAATTCAACGGGGTATGGGGAAATATACCAATGTAGGGATGTATAAAATGGATAATATCGTTTATGACGTTTTTCACTCTTCCGTGGGTTTTTTGAGTAATTGTACACTTTTCTTATCAATAGGGATTGCTCAAGAATCTGTAAATATTGTTGTACAGTACGCCTATCCAAACTGAGTTCCTGTGAGAGATCGAGTGTGATAATCACATCGCCAGGTGCTTTGCAAATCAACCTAAAGATTGTATCTATTGGAGTTGTGTCTCGTATATTATAAAGTCTAATCAGATCATTGTTTATCACCTTATCAACTAATTGAGAGATATACTCTTTTTCAGCTATCTTTGACGATACTAATTCAGGTAATTGATGATCCATATATTGTAAATAGGTCCTCCATAGATTGTAATCAGAAACCGGTTTAATTTTTTTCATATCTAGATATTCAGTAAACGACAATGGAGGTAGAAAAAGCTCGAACTCTCTACCTGCAAGACTTTCCTTACCCCTTCGGAGATCAGAAGCTGATGAACCACTTATGTATATTTTGCAATCCAGATTATCATACAAAATTTTTACATGGGAAGCCCAATTTTCCAAATATTGTATTTCATCAAATATTAAATAGTAATTACCTCGATAAGGAAGACTTAGATGAGAAATGTATGCATTATAAATACTCAACAAGTCATCCCTATGAAGATCAAGGCTGAAATAGAGAATTTGTCGTCTATCAACCCCCTTCTCAGATATTAAGTGATTAATCAATTGTTGTAACATAGTAGTTTTACCCACCCGTCTTGGGCCCACTAACGTAATAATAAATTTATGATTCAGTGATTCTATCAAGTCTGAGTACATCTCACGATAGAAAAGAGGGACATCGAAAGGGGCCTCCCAATGTTGATTTTGTAGAAATAAATGATCTTCTAATGACACGATATGTTTTTCTCATCAATGTATAAAAAGGTTACAAAAAGAGGCATCATGTATGACAAGATTGTAACTTTTATGGGCATTGAATTTGATAATGTTGAGCATTAAAAAAAACGCACATAGAGCGGGGATCCCACACTCAGAAATTATTTCTAAATCATTAATTATAGATGGCTTATTTCAATCCTATAATAAGGAATCTATCAAATAAGGAAATTCTCACTCAAATATTATATTTCTTTGCACAGAGGTTAAAGTATAAATTTCCTTGATCTACTAACACCAAAATTTTTAGAAAGTTGATAAGTATCAACTAAATTTGAGTAATCATTAGTATCAACGAATCCGTTAATCCATCTGTCTTCTGAAACTAAGATATCTGCTGAAACTATAGCAGTGGCCAAAATTAAACATTTTATGAAATCGGTGTGATATTTTCTTAATTCCATTGATAATTGCGTAATTAAACTAGAGCTCGATAAATGAATTTCAGAAAAATCCCCACCCTGAGTTAAACTTTGTATCCCTCTCAATATTCGTTGGGGATCAAGATTTCCTTTTTCACATTCTTTTGCCCCTTTTGCTTGTAATTCAAAAAGAGTGATTGTTGAATAAAGTAAATCATGGCTATCTTTATGATCAAGTAGTTTCAATAAATAATTTGGATCGAGATTCGAATTTGAAATTCCTATAATAGGTAAAAAGTAACATGTATCCAAAAATATTTTCAAGTTTGAGCCTCTTCACTAAATTGTTTTCTATCTTCTTCAAATTCTTGTTGTGAGATGTTAATCAGTTCTTTATTTTCATCTAAAATACTCCTAACAGTTGCAATGGGCTCTACTATGAGTTTTCCATTGTAAATGTAGTATAGAATTTTTCTCCCAGCCTCTAATCCCAATTTTTTCCTTAATTTCATTGGGGGAAATAACTCCCCTTTTGAACCAACCTTAGCCATATATTGATCATTTATAGTCATAATTAGCTTTGTATACTCGAATTATTTAAAATTATCTGGTAATTAATATCTATTCGGTAAAATTAATATAATTCGAAATTAGTTAATTGTTTCTTTTATAAATTTGCATGGTTAGATATAGTAATGACATTACTCGCTTTTCATTTAAGTCACTTTAGGTGATTTATTTGAATATCTAAAAGTAATTCATGGTTTCTGGAATGATTTTCGTTGGTAAAATTTAGAAATAATATTACTTTTATCCTTATGCTACTGCAGTTGTTATTTGCACTTACAGCATCCGCACACTACCCTTATGAAAATGAAATGAATCGTCTCCATCCCAACTTAGGGTCCAATTTAGAAGTTAAAGATATAATTGAAAAATCAATAGTTTTCAAAGGTAGGAGTCAAACTTATAATGTGAGTCACATTACAGATTCTTTCATATATGATCCTATAATTGTGAATTTTTATATTTATCAAAGTTCACTAGAAAATGAAAAAATGGATATATTTGATGCACAGAACCTCGATACACAACTTGAGTTAACATTTTCCCAAAACTCATCAGAAGGATACATGGAAATTGGTAATAGAATATTTACTGTTCCTCAATATAATTTTAACCGTCGAGAACTTACTGTCAGCATTGACCCATCACTTGAATTTTATAGTTTAAGAACCTGGTATAACACAACTGATAAAATTGAAGATTTGAAAGACGATGAAAATGCATTCATTGATATTGAGATACAATTGAAAATTACTAGTGCTGGTTGGGGATACTTAGAACCATTGCATCTATTTCTCGAAGGTGAGTTATTTACTTCTAGGACTAATTATCTTCAACCTGATGATCTTCACCATCCAATATCTGGCTATTTAGAATCATTCCCCAGGTATTTTGTGATGAATAATTCAGTCTGGTTAGATCATAGGAAAATCTATGTGCCAATATCATTATCGTTGACATCCGGAATTTTTGAAAATTTATTAAAAACTCATAATTATACTTCTTCCCCTACTTTCGACCTTTTTATCCGTTTGAGAATTATTGAAAATCAGTTTGAAATTGACGAAAATCCTCCCGATATCAGAATCTACCATAATCAAAAGAAATTTGTCAGTAATCGAACTTCTGATTTCATCGATTATCATCTTGATATCACTCCTGGGATTGAACAGATACTTGAATTTGATTTATATAATTACGGGTACTCTACCTATTTTTTCATTTATTCTATGTTTATTGAAATTCCACCTCTTTTCGTTGAATCGTTACCATCTAATTGGGATATATTTTGGACTTCCATGAAGGAAAATGCCCTGATTATTTTTATTTTCTTTGGTTTAATTCTTGTAATTGTACAAAATCCATATATGGAAAAACTTGAATATCATAAATCCCCAATTAAAAGTTCTAAGAAAAATATCTCCAGACCTTTTGTTGATAGCTCCAAATATAACATAAATCAGGATAAGGGAGACGGAGATAAAGCGTCAATAATCGATCCTGGTGTACAAAAAAGAGACTTATTGAGTAAAGTAAAAGCAGAAAATACTGAGCAATCTAACTCAAAAGTAAATCATATAGGTAACTGGATCACCGATAGTGAAGGGTACCGTATTAGCCTTGATAATTATGAAAAGATTGAAGTTATAGATGACTTACTCGAAAAGGCTGTCAATCGGTTTCTAGAAAAATCGGGAGCTGACTATTTACGGAGTAATTTTCATAATCGAGATTCCTTTTCAACCAAAAATAACTTGGATGAAGAAAGTTCAACGGATATCCAGCGACATATTGGAATAAATGCAAACGATGAAAATGATCCAGCAAACACTAGTGAATTCAAATCAATTTTCCCTTATTCTCATATATATGAGAGGGAAAAATCAGCGAAAGAAGCTTATGAATTAGCAGCTCATACAGATGATGGGGATCAAATTAGATATCAAAGTCCAATCAATTATAAACCTAATCACTCTGAAATTGAGCCATCTAATACACGATTAGAACAACGGAACAATAATACTGATGAAATTGACTATGGCCATACTAATCCCAACAGGGAAATTGAGGGCAAAATCAATGACGAGATAAGTCAAAAGAGCGATTCTCAAGGTCCAAGTACAAACGAATGGAATGAAAACCCGATTGACCATGAATTGGAAGATGCCGGACTAGAGCAGCCTGATATTGAGTTCATTGATCCAAAACTAGACCATTTTGAAGAAGAAGAAATTCAAACGATAGACCATTTTGATGAAGAAGAGATTGAAAGGAAGCGTACAATTCAAAGACATCCTGATATAAATGATTTCTTTTGGTCTGAAGATTATGAAATAGAAATAAATAATGATAGGGCGGCTCATGAGAAAAGGATTGATGATTTTGAATCTGCGAAATCTGATGTTGATTCATTTACAAAATATGATCATGTTGACCATGAAATCAAACGAAAAAGGGATGAGATTGACTTTCATCATCCTGAAGTTGAGACTATTATTGATCAAGGTGAAATTAAGGAACATTTCAAGGAAGGAGTGGATCAGTTAGATGATCGTACCATAGCAATTCCACCTATTGAGAAAAAAGTTGAACCAGAAAAAATTAAGAAAACCGAAAGGAAAATTGCTGAGAGTGAACCTACACTCCCTTCATTTGGTGTTTCAGATGATATAATAACAGAAATTCTGGAATATATTGCTGAAGGAGTGGATATCGACGTGATATATACTAGAACTGGGATTGATATCAATTTCATTTCACTTCTTTTTGAGAAGATGGAAATTGC
The DNA here is from genome assembly GCA_001940725.1 of Candidatus Heimdallarchaeota archaeon LC_2. The sequence goes on from MDVR01000159.1 coordinate 5,896, forward strand.
ACAGATCATGTATGAGATCCAACAGGAGGCCGAGTTTGAACAGTATCACAAGGAGGTTGATGTAAAACCGCATGGTTCAAAAGTCGTTTCGGTTGATGCTGGAGGTTCTGAGGGGATTGAAATTGATAAAATTGAGGAGAGTGCGGAGATTGAAGGATTTGGGGAGATTGAAAAGTTTGATCCGTCAACAAATTTGAAAGAGCTATTGGAACCTATTCCAGTGATTACTTTTACACAGGAGATTTTGGATATTGAGGTCCCATTAAGTGCGGCTCATTTTAAGAAGGTGGTTCCGAAGGCTGAGGATGTAGATAAGTATAGAAGATCGCCTTATATTGAGGCGAATACACTGCGAGGGGTGAAGGGTTTGGTGAAGTTTCAAGATGCTGCCAGAATGCACTTTTTTAGTTTAGTGTATGCTGCTAGGAAGGCGCAGAAAGTAGTGGATGATATGAAAGACAATAAAATTAAAGAAATTCCACCTGCATGGAAAATCTTTGCTGAGTTTGAATTTGGGACCGTCCATGATTCAATTTCGAATTCTCTTCCAAGTCAGAAATTGCATGTTTATGAGTATTTAGGATTTCATAGTTATAGGACTGATCCAGAAATAAACAAAAAATTAAATTACATGTACCAAGCAATATTGCGATTTTGGAATCCTGGAAATAATAGTTTTATTAACCAAAACATAGTCGGTGAATGGATTAAAGGTAATGATTTCAATAATTTATATCGAGAAAAAATTTTATTTTACCCAAATAAAGATGAAAAAAATAAGGAAGCTTTTCATCTATTATATAACCAAATCATAGCTAGAATTGCCAGTAATTATTTTCTATATTCCAATGCTAGCAATAGAGAAATTCATGAAAAAATTTGGGATTACCCATTCTTACTAAAATATCATCCACGACTCATTTATAACTTTCGCGAAACAGATGATGATGGCACTGGAACAGATATTGAAATCTCTGTCCTCTACAGTGATGATATTCTAGAAATATACAAAAAAATTAATTTTCAAACATATAGAATCGAAATAAAAAATCTTGCAAAACTAGATATTGAAGATTACAGAGTAGGAGGTAAACCTATTACAATTCATAAGAAATGGTCTGTTTCTCTGATCAATAAATTACTAAAGATAGGTCTGCCAGGGAAGAAGTCGGACTATAAATCCTTGATTAATACTAAGACACTGAATAAAATTCCCGAACCTGTTTTTAGAAATCTTAGTAGAATAAATTATTCAAGATTCATAAATTTAAATAATATATATAGATCTGGTAAAAACACGAATGTGAGTTCTAAATATCTCACTTTTATGAAAACAGAAGATATTGGAGCACATTTCTATGATAGATTATCAAGAAACAGTGTGAATCTTGGATTGAATAAAGAATTCAACATAATTAGAGGTAAATTTGGATTCAATGATTTATTCGATCCGTCAGTTTCGAAACATTATGCCAAATTTAGGACTGGTTTTCATTTTAAAGAGGAAAAAGGAACAACTAAATGGGATGTATCTTTTGAGGTAAAGGGACTTCAAAACGGGCAGCGGATTTCTATTGATTTAATTAATGCAATTTCAATACAAGATCCATTTGTGGGTGAAATTTATGCATATCATTTTGATAATGTATGGAAGATAAACCCTGATATTCCCCCTAAGGATTTAGAAAGAATTATTGGAATTGCCAGATTTGAGACTTTCAAAAGAGAATATCAATTAATTCGCAACCAATTAATTGAACTTGCAGCAACTGGAGTCCTTGTTCAACTAAATGATGGACAAAATCTAACTTTGGGTTCAAATCTAGAAAGTGAATTAACATTATTGACTGGAATGCAAAATAATCAAATCTCGATGATTTCTCAGTTTGATGAAGGTAAACATAATTATCTCAATAACACATATTCATTAATAGTCCCCTCATATGAAATTGGAGGTGGAAAGCACTTAAAATCAATTACCGTGAAAATTACTGCAGATACTTTTGGAAAACCTGGAGCAACCATTATGCCCTTAGGTGGGATATTCGGGAATAACAGTGTTAGTAGTTTTAGTTTAGGAATTTTATCTTCTGATATACCAGAATGGAAGAAATTAAGTCCTAAATCACAGCATGCAATTTTGTCTGCATATTCAATCAATCTTTGGGATACTGATAGATATTATAGAAAAACCATACGTAGTTTCGATAAAGATAGTGAGTTAGAAAATTTAAACACCTTTACTAATCAAAGATTTCAAACAACCTGGATGATAATGATTAATCAATACAAATCATTAATCAACAAATTCACCAATACACCTACCACCGATCCGCTGAAAATAATCTATGAGCTAAAAATTAATGAATTTCAATCTAAATACCAAGATTCTCTTTGGGAATTGCTGAATGAAGAATCTCCAGAGCTTATTAATATTATGATACAAGATCTCTTAGCAAGATTCGTAGGAAATTCTCCAAATATTGGCATTAGCCAATCATGTAGCATTGCATGGAATCGTTCATTAAATCAATCCAGAATTATGAAAAACAAGGGGATCAAAGATGCATTTTTACTTGCTGGGAAGTCTACTAGTAAGACAATAAGAAATATCAAATCTATTATTAATAATTTTAAGGATCCTCGAATATTAAAGGGGTATGATACATTTTTTATAGATAATGAATTTGCAAACAAAGAAAAATTAGAATTATTTGAAAAGAAAAGAATGGATAAGGATGCTTACTTATTTGCTAATATTATGGAGGATTTTAAAATAACTACATTATATTCACCATATACCTCATTGTATTTATTTCCTGATCCAAAAGGTGGTACGGACAGAATACAATATCAGTCCAATCCCTCAAATCGATATAAAGACCTTAGCATTAAGAAGAATAGGAAATCACTTGAAAAATTAGCAAAAACAATGCTTATAAAAAATGAAAATACAATCTCGAAGAGTTATAATGATCTTGTGTCAATATATATGGATGTATTTAAGCCATCAGAATATTATCACTCCGTTTTTCCTACACATGGGGATTACAATAAAGTTACCAATAATGGGTCTGAGCTTAAACCTGAGCATTTGTCATTAGGACGAATAGCTGGAGTAGAAAAAACTGGATTATCTTTGACAAGTCAAGGAAACCTAATAATAATTGAAGTAACTAATCCAAAATTATTAGCAATAAGTCTAAGGGACTTCATTTATGTTGCAGAAGCAAAATCAGTTTCTAAATATTCTGATTTAAACTATAAACCTGCGCACATATCAGATCCATTTCTCTGGGATAGGTGGTTAGGAAAATTCGAATCCCGAGCTGATTTGACAGACAAAAATTTAAATTTAATACCTGTGTATGATGAAACAAATGATCCACCACTCAGATTCGCCTTGGAAGTAAGAGAAAATAATGTAAAATCAATGAATCTTGAGCAACTTCTCATTGGACGTGAAATGGGCAAACACTATAATATGTTGTTTTTACCAAACCGAGGAATACATTGGAAAAATTTCAAAACTAGAAATTTGGGTTCTGCAAGGGGAGCTTGGTTGTTTTACATAGTCAAAATTGAAAACGCTATCAGGATGGGAACAAAATGGCCTTCGCTTACCGCTGCAAGAAAAAGTAGTGAATTTGTCAAAGAAGTTAAAATTTGGGATAAAACATTATTTTGTAAAAAGGGTCAAGGCCCAAATTCAAGTATGGTTACCTTTCAAGAATTTGAAGAAACCATAATTTCCACAAAAGAGGTTACAAGTTTTAAAAATAAATTCGAAGGATCAAACGAAAAGTATCAATCTTTATCTGAATACATGGCATTTTCGTTCAATCTTGAAGTTCTATTAAAATCAAATAGAATGAAAGTTAGACCAGGCAGGTTTGGTAAACCGAAGTATTATTATTTCGTTGATAAGCATAAATATGAAAAAACATTTTTGGGGATGAATTGGACCATCTACAAATTACCTTACAGAATGCCCTATAGTGATACAAAATTATTAAATGAATTAAAAGAACTAATATTGAGTGTGAAAGACAATTGGAAAAATAGTGATTGGTTAAAGAAACTAATTCAGTTTTCAAGGGATAGAATAAATAAACATCAAGGATGGGCATTCAATAAATTCATTTCCCTAATGGAATCTTATAATAAAAATGAAACAGCTGATGTTTGAAAGTTAATTAAAAATAATGAAATTTAAAATTGTTTCATATTAATCAATATGTAATCCTTTTCTCACCATATTATGAAATTCGTGATACTTCTCATCTAACAAAATTTTATGAAGAATTTCTTTATCATTTATATGATACAAAAGCTCTTTCTCACAATTTTCAGATTTATAATTCCTCTTTTCCATATCAGATCTTGGATAGAGTTTTAAAATTTTCTTAAAATAATGATATCTTGCATCATCATCCAAATAATGAACCAAGTGTTGGTATGTATCTTGAGTTATGATGTAGGATTCCCAATTATATACCTCACTCAAATACAAGTCAATAATCTTTTTTACATTTTCGAGTGATGTTATTTTCGATGCAGCTGCTTCCCCAGGTGCATTATAATCAAAATCTTCATCACCTTGTGGTGAAAGTAATCTATCACTGTTTAATACAATTTCAACTAGAATTCGTTCATCATCGGTTTGCACAGCTATTTTATGCAATTCCCATATACCCCATTTCTTTTCTGTAAGAATGGTTTTATTGAACTCTTCATAATCTATATCGTAATCTGGTTGATAGTACTTATCTCCTACCTTCAAGGTAACTCCATAGAAATAAGGATAACTATCTCGATCATCAAATGGTCTGTATGTAATACTCTTCATAAATTTCCCAACCTTATGTATATCACCATATATAGATAGTATGAAGTCAATATTATATAAATAAAATAATATAAAAACAAATGATGTATTTTCATTTTATTTGATTCAACTCTAATATTTTTTGCTCTAATTTCAACATCTCAAAATCGTATTTACCATGATATGGAGAGTTGTAAATTATATAAGTTGTCAGATCTTTCGCTTCAATCATTTTTTCATTCCAGTCTTCTCTGACTCCACTACTTCTTTTTCCTGATAAACTAAAAACCCCTTGATATATCTCCAAGAGCTTTTTTCTTACACTCTGGACTGAGAGACAAATTTCTTCTGGACTAAATTTTTTATAATGAGGGCAATATGTGATGGCCTTCATGATGCTAATTATGATAGATCGCAATAAATCAGATAACGGACCATTTAACAACACTTCATGTTCCATTGCCCCTATTTTCATCTCATTCCTTGTTTCTGTCAATAATTCTTTTATTGCTATCTTCAGCTCAGCTGATTTCAGTTTTTTCCGTTTGGATCTATTACTCAATACCTTTTGGATGGTTGTTAGATAGTACGTATAGCCCCTATGTGCATTGATTGCGATTGAATTAACAGGTGAAATTTTTATTACCTCCTTAACTTATCAATCGATTAATGAAATCGCTTGAAAGGTTACATAAATATAATGCGATAAATCTTATATAAGTAACAATTTCTCGATTTTTTTATACTGAATTAATATTGATATTATTAGGATTGATAAAATGTAATTGAATATTATAGAATGGCAATCCAAATAATAACAATAAATGAATACTAGATGGTTTTAATCAATTTTTTCCAAGAAATGAATTGAAAATCTTTCCAAGTTTCTAAAAGCTGAATTTTATTAATTAGGTCCTTATCCTCAGTAACCAATGTTAAATTCCGTGCTTTTGCACAACCCGCAACCCAACAATCCATGATGTCAGTATGACCATTTATAAGTAAATCATCCGCCCAATCTAAAGCCTCTGGTATTTTCAGAGGAGTAATTGTATGCACAAGTCTTCATTAAAGTTGATCGTAAATTGAGTAAATTAAATTCATGATCAACAATTCATCTAAGTTATAAGAAAACTTACCGATTTTATTTTGAAATTGGTACTAAATTGAACTGAATTTCATTTTCTCTTATCGATTAATGTTTTTCCGATGTGTTTGAAAGATTCGGCAACATTAGTTCCAGTCAAAGCGGATGTTTCAATATAATCTATTGCACCCATTTCTTTTGCTTTAGTAGTACCTTCTTCTGTTGATATTTCTCTGAGATCTTCTAAATCATTCTTATTTCCTACAAGGATGAATATTTGGTCCGGACTCTCTTCTTTTGCTTCATTAATCCAAGTTTGAGCGTTATTGAAAGATTCTCGCCTGGTGAGGTCAAAAACTACAAGAGCACCCATTGCGCCACGGAAAAACATCCCTCGCATGACTTTAAAGCGATCTTGACCTGCGATATCCCACAAGCTATAGCAGATCTTTGTACCCTCAATAGTTTCATACCTTGAGTACGGCTCCATCCCAATCGTCATCAGGTAAGCTTTTTGGAATTTATTATGAACAAAACGGTGAACAAGAGCCGTTTTACCCACTGCACCGTCACCCAGAAGTAAAATTTTGAAAGTGTAACTGTAATTGCTAATTTTTATCTCCTCAGTTGTGGTTTGTTTGTTATAATTCCGATTGATCAACTCATATATTTAACAAACACGTAACGAGAGTGGAAAACTTGAGAAAAAAATCCTTCTCAGTTTGTGATTTGGATATTATCATTGATGATACTCTTGCTTTGGTATATTTTGTTGTTTTTGTGAGTTAAGAGTTAATGTTGGTTTGGTATTTGATTAATTAATTTTATCGCGTATTGGAAGGATTTCAGCTAGTAAGGATATATTCAATCATCCCTCATATCGATTATAGTTGTTTTTACTTTCGGTCATTATTAAATGATATAAAAAATGTGTAAATTTACTAGCACAATTTCATTTGAAAATTATAAATTCAAAAGATACCAGGTGGAATTTGAAAAGTAAGAAAACAAAGTATTATTATCTTCAGATATCATAACAATCCAATCAATTTCAATTGAACTAAAAGAATTTATTATTTAGCAGTTGATTCTATTTCTGTAATAAATTCACAATTGATTCCAAATTTTTCATGATGTTTTCTGACCGATTCGCTATCTGGTGCATCTAATACACAAAAAACTTTGTCCTCATTTTTATTATAATGAATATTTACATGAACAACCCCAAATTCATCTTTAGGAGCTGTTTGTAATGCATGTAAATCAGCTACTGGGATCTTACCAAGTGGGTGAGAATCCATAAATACTGGCATGAAGTAGCTGACCTAAAATATTTTATAAACCTATTCCCGAACAGTTAAACTCTGATCAAGAAAATGTAAATATTATGAACGCATGTATTCGATTCCTATTATTACTATTGAGAATGAGCAACATTTCACCTCCATTGTGACGTCGATCTAGCTTGTCACAAATTCAGTCAATCATTTAATTAAATAGTAATTTAGTTATTTGAACTTTGATTTTAATTTTGGCTGAATTAATATGCCAAACCCCTCAAACTAGCTAATTCTTTGAAATACGTATTATGCTCATAATACGCACTTCACCATTATCGATGAATCAATCCCTACGCACAAGATTTCTCATGGAATATGTGATATGTGTATTCAAAATTTTAAAAAAAAATCCTAGAATAAATATTGATCTTGATTATAAACTGTAGAGAAATCACATGATTTTTTTTACTGATGTGATCGATCATCGATTAATTAATTAAACAATATTTAATTTATTACTCAATTATTTCATTAAAGATCCAATTAATCATACCCCTCGCCATTTGCTTGTATGCATTTCATTTATATATTAATAATAATTCCAATACTTAAGAAGGTAGGAAAATTATGACGATAGAACGCAAAAAAAGTTATACCTCACTTGCGAATGAAGGTTACCTCGTAAGTGCACTTGGTAGCGAATTTAACATGAAAGCCAGTTTTGAAGAAACTGGAGGATTAATGGAGGTTATGGAAAGTATTTGGCCGCCTCAAGGTGGAATGCCTCCACATATACATGCATTTGATGAAATCGCTTATTTTTATGAAGGTGAAATGAAGTTAACAATTGATAATAAGACCGTTGAAGCTGCTACTGGTGCGTTTGTATATATCCCAAAAGATGTAGTCCATGCTTGGCATAATGATAGTTCAACAACCTGTAAGGCATTAATTATATTTATGCCAAAATTTGAGCCTGGGTTAAGGAATCTTTTGGAAGAGTTAGCTGGATTGCCACAGGGTGAGCCAGATATGGCGAAAGTCTCCGACATTTTTAGCAGACACGGGACGAGAATTATTGTACCTGAATAGGCATAAGTCAGGTGCAGATTTGAGGAATGTAATAAAATTGAGAGGTTTAAAATGTCAGCATACTTGATAGCAGATATAACCATAAGTGATCCAAATAAATACTCTGAATATCTAAAATTTGTTGGGGCAACGCTGACAAAATTTGGGGGGAAATTAGTCATCGCAGTTGGGGAGCATAGTCGAGGTAAGATTGAGGTAATTGAAGGAAATTGGAATCCAAAACACTTGGTCATGGTAGAATTTGAACATTTAGATCTAATAAAGAAGTGGTATTCGTCATCAGAATATCAAGAAATTTTGAATCTTCGAAACGAATCATCGCAAGCGAACTTTATTGCTGTTGAGAATGAAATCACTACGTAAATAATTTGATCGACTCTTATGAATCATGGTTATGGAAAAATCAATTTGTTAGAAATCAAAAACAACGTAATTATAAACATTTGGTGACAAATTTTTAACAAATTGATGTAGAAATATTGAAAAAATAATTTTTATGATAGAAATAATGATTTCAGTTATTCTGACTATCCCATCTTAATAGATCGAATACTTAAAAAGTAGATTGTAGGAAAGCTATTTTGGTCGAATTTGTTGAATACAGATCCAATTTATCATATTACAAAAACTGAAGAGATAACTGAATTAATTCTCAACCTTAGTGATACCATTGTCTTTCCAAATAGTTGGAGATTGAAAGATCTTCTTATTCATCTTCATGTTGTGGATCTGGAATGGATAGATCAAATAAAACATTTACTTGACAAAAAGATAAGAATAAACTTGGCAGGATGGGCTATAACTGAATTTTATAAATTACCAGAAGCGGAGCAAAAAGGTTTTGATAAAAAGTGTTTATTTAGTTGGGCTAAAATGAACTTGAATTATAATGAATGGACGGATCAAATTATTGAAAAATACCAAAAATATAACTTGGATGAAATGAAAAAGAAATTTCGACAAGGTAGAAATGAATTATTAGCACACTTTAATCGAATTTCAAATGCAATTGACGATCATGAAAAATTATCTGAAAACATTTTATCCTTATGGTATCACGATAAGGGTCATTTACAAAAGGGAAATATTGAATTTGAGTAAAGTTTGGTAAAAATTTACTTTCTAGTTTAGAATATAAATCGGTTAATATTTTATTCCATCAATTTAAGTTCTCATTAATTTTGTAAACCACACTTGTTGAAAAAAAAAGGTTTTAAATTCACGTGTGAAGAATGATTTAGAGTTGATTTATGAGCCTTCAAGAAGTTAATGATTTCTGGCAGGAAGGTAATTTAGATGAAGCACTTGTATCAGTTGAAAATATAGATGAAGATGTAAGGATTGAAGGAAATATTATAAAAAGTAATATTCTCCGGTCGAAAGGAAAGTACAAGATGGCATTGAAATTAGCTGAAGATGCACTGCAGGAAAGCAGGGCTAAACAAAATAAGTTATTGGAACTCGAAGCTTTATTATCAAAAACATATTTATTAATGCGACCGGATAAGATAGAGGTTACGACATCAAGTATCGAAGATATTGAAGAATTGTTTGAAGAGCTGAAAGATCTGGAAGAAGAAAAGTTTAAAGAATTATTATCAACATTGCTTATAATTAAAGGTAGTACAGCAAATGATATTGGTAACTTTACAGATTCATTAGATTTTTACAATCAATAGCCTTCAAGAAGTTAATGATTTCTGGCAGGAAGGTAATTTAGATGAAGCACTTGTATCAGTTGAAAATATAGATGAAGATGTAAGGATTGAAGGAAATATTATAAAAAGTAATATTCTCCGGTCGAAAGGAAAGTACAAGATGGCATTGAAATTAGCTGAAGATGCACTGCAGGAAAGCAGGGCTAAACAAAATAAGTTATTGGAACTCGAAGCTTTATTATCAAAAACATATTTATTAATGCGACCGGATAAGATAGAGGTTACGACATCAAGTATCGAAGATATTGAAGAATTGTTTGAAGAGCTGAAAGATCTGGAAGAAGAAAAGTTTAAAGAATTATTATCAACATTGCTTATAATTAAAGGTAGTACAGCAAATGATATTGGTAACTTTACAGATTCATTAGATTTTTACAATCAATAGCCTTCAAGAAGTTAATGATTTCTGGCAGGAAGGTAATTTAGATGAAGCACTTGTATCAGTTGAAAATATAGATGAAGATGTAAGGATTGAAGGAAATATTATAAAAAGTAATATTCTCCGGTCGAAAGGAAAGTACAAGATGGCA
>MDVR01000160.1 GCA_001940725.1 Candidatus Heimdallarchaeota archaeon LC_2
ACTGTTTCAATTGTAATTTTTTTAATTGTTAATTTTACAGAATTGAAAAATTATTTTTTCTGTTTGTTATAGACCAAATCAAGAAATCGGATTTGTTTGAGGACTAGGTTGTTTTCCGGATTTGCTAATGATAATCACGAAGATTAATGTTAGTTGCAGGATTATAATTAGAATAGCATTTCCCAAATGTATTACTACAATAATTGGTTCTAATTTCTGTGTTACAGTTAATGCACCAAAAATAACCTGTGCACCGTATAAAACAACTTCAATTAGGGTTAATCCATATAATTCAGGTATATTTGATTTATATTCCAATGACAAATAAAGGACATATAATAATAAGAATCCATTTAACATAGCCCACAATCTGTGAAACCATTCTGCAAATATTAGACTATCATGTATATCAGGTATAAGCTTTCCATTACAAAGTGGCCAATCAGGACATGCCAATCCTGCTCCAATCGCTTTAACATATGCTCCTAGGAGAATAAGAATATATGTTGATATAGCAAGCGAATACACTGAATAACGGAATTTATTTGATATATGGGACACAATGTAAATGAATTATTTCTATTTTTGTACACATCGATTGTACACAATAATTAGTACAAAGTTAGAATAATATCTGCTAGTATTTCTTTTATTTCTGTAAAATAAAATCAAAATGAATGAAAATAAACCGAGGTAATGAATTTATGAACAATCTTTTTTATTTTATGAAGGAAATAATTGAATTGAAAAGTAAAAATCGAAAATTTCTATGGTACACCTTGGTCCAGTGATTGTAAACGAACTAAAACATTTCTAGGTTAACTAAGAATACCATATTTGGATTGATATTGAGAGCGACGAAGAAGCTGCTTCGTTTGTATGAAAGGTTCCTACAATAGTTTTCAATATTATCTTTATTGTGTAACAACAAATAAAGAAAGTGGTGGTGATAACCGATATAGGGTTGCTGAGTGTGAAGTACCCATTTTCTTTGAATTTAGAAAATATATACAAATAAAATGATCATGATGATAAATACAGATTTTTATCAAACGATTTCTTAGAGATATGATACTATTATATTTATACCACCAAAAAATGGTTTCTATGCAGTGAGGTCTATTGAATGCGATGGTATCCTAGTTTTCACTAATGGTATTAGGGTTCCTGCCAAAATTTGGACTAAAACGAATAGACCTAATAAATGGTTCAAGGCAACAGGTCAGCTATATCTTGATATATCCGATTTACCTCTTAATGATGCTCGGGCATGGCAAGTTGGCGTGTTTTATTGCAACAAATATAACCATAAAAAAATAAATCACATTTTCTCTTTAAGAGCTGCTGATAGTGGCAAAATTGATAGAGTCGATGGGGAAGAAATGGACAAAATTATTATTGATGTAGCTGTCACCAGAATTGATGACATCGATATGGATATATCCAGGCCTACGGTAAGAAAAGTAGAATACGACTAATAAAAGTAACTTGTGTAAATTTGTAAATAAACAGTTTAACTATCGTTAGTTAATCGTTTCACTTTGTTCATCCATGTATCTTCATTTTTAGGGTGCTTTTCAAATAATAAAACAGATGTTAATCGGAAATAATCTGAGGCCTCTAACCATCTGGCATTCCATTTATTCAAAACCATCATTTCAGACTCATTCTCTGATTCTTTGGTTATTTTAGATATCATCTCCTCGATACTCAAATCTCTTTCATTTAAGGTATCAAATTCTTCAATAAGACATAATCCTGTTATGATAAACGAAATCAGTTCTAATTTCCAGTGATCTGGTTTTGAATCTTCAAATAATGTATAGCTAGAATGCAATAATGTTCTAATAATCTGTATTTTTGTCGCATTTTCTTCTAAACCAAAGGGTTTCATCAATCCTGGGACTTTTTTATCAGATATTGTTTCATCAACACTCAATAAGGTGTAAATAACTCCATATATCAAGCATGTGAATCTATATACTTTGGGGATTGTAGACGCATTTTTTGATTTCAAAAGAATCTGATAAACATCCAATAATAATTTGGCATGATTATATTCTGTTCCAAAACCGGTAGTTGTATTCGCAGTTATAAGAATATCAAGTGCAATTTCTAACGGAATGTCTTCTTTTTGATTTAATGACTTCTTTAGCAATTCTATAGCTTGTTCGATCACATTTTGCAATCCTTCGGTCGATTCATTCCATAATTTATCAATTTCATCCTTCAAACTCATGATAAAATTACCCTTACTTAACTTAACAATTTTTATACTTTTAAATCATATTCTGTCTAAATCGTCTTTATGTTGAGTCATGGGTGTTAGATCTAAACCTTTTGCTCTTATATCGATTAAAGAAATTTTACAAAATGGACATATTGCAGTTCCAATATGATGTCCAAAATGGCGTTTACACTTTTGACAAACCATTTCTATTGGCCAATTCGTCATTCTAGTATCGATTCTTGCCAGATTTCCCCAAATATCAGTAACTGAAGTAGCTCTTTTATCCAATGCTCTATTTGTTTCAAATTCAAATCTTCCAGATTGAATAATTGCTTTTCCGTTAGGTCCTTCGTTATATTCTATATTATTTATTTCTTCATAAGGTACTTCTAGAGTTTCCCAACCCTCAGATGATTTTCTGATAACGGTTAATATTTCATCTTTGTCATCGAAAAGATACCATGCTTCACTGTATGTTTTCCATCCCCAAATATAGAAAAATCGCAAAATTAAAATCAAACTTGATAGGCCTAAAATTATTAATGCATTTGAAATAATTGAATTTGAGGAAATAGATTGGATCAGTGATATTAATAGAATACTGGAGACAGACCAGATTAAGAATATTATGAATAAATATTGAATTACTATAAGTAAAGGAGATCCATGTAGTTTACCCTCAGTATTCCAATAAATGCTCTTTCTGATCAATTTTGCCATGTCTTTAGGAGCTTCCAAAGATTTTTCTTCAGGTTCTTTCCACATTAACTATTTTGGTAATTAATCCATTGCTAAACAATCTTTTTACTTTGTAAGTTTAAATAATTACAAATTTTCCCTCTTACTTTTATTTCTCTCTATTTGCTTAATATATTTGATTCTGTATTAAATTCTAATACAAATTAAAAGAAATACGTTGAAATCACGAATGGTTATATTTCAATTCAAGCAAATCAATGACAAAGATTATTATATTCTCGAGCCATCTTTGAAATGATGAAGAAATTTCAAATATTGTCATCAATTATTACATTTTACTTATTTATAGGAATAACTGAGTTTGTAAAAGCTTCATCTGATGATTCAAGTGCTAGTGAGACACCAGGTTTTAGATTAGTAGGTGGTCTGTTAACTCTAGGAATAATTGCATTTGCAGCACCATTTTTACGAAGAGAAAAACTTGAAGAAAACAATAATTAATTTATCAACTTGAATTAGAGCTATTTTTCAAACTTATCAATTACTTTTTGAAGTTCATCGGACATTTTTTCGTTAATTTCCTCGTGGATTTTAATTTCTCCATTTTCACCTTTTGATAATACATACATTATATCTTGCAAATCTGGATTTAAATCTAGATAATCACCCCGTTGGTGTCCTCCTCTACTTTCTTTTCTGATCAAAGATGCTTTAATTGTCATTTTTGCACATTGGATTAAATTCAACATATCTAAAGAATGATGCCAGCTCGGATTATAAGTTCGACTCCCTGTAGCTTTGCACTTCAAAGCTCTTTCTTTGAAAGTTTTTAGTTTTTCTAACGCATCCTTCAAACTTTCATCCGTTGACAATCCATAATTTACCGTCATCATCTCTCTTAATTCCTGATGAAGACTGAAAGGATTTTCTGTGTTCTTCGCATCAAAAGGAGCTAAAGTCAGTTCAATGGCATTTTCAATTAGATCTGTTGGAATATTTTTGAATTCGTTTATTTGTTTACAGTATTGACCTGCAAATTTACCAGCTCTTAAACCAAACACAACGATATCTGCTAATGCATTCCCTCCTAATCGATTTGCTCCATGTAACCCACCAGCTGTTTCACCAGCTGCAAAGAGACCTTTTACATTTGATTGATTATCCTGATAATTATATTTTATACCACCCATCATATGATGTGCAGTCGGAGCTACTTCAATTGGTTCTTTTGTAATATCAAGTTTGGCCAATGTCTTCATTTGATGAAACATTGAAGGTAGTTTTAATTTTATATAATCTGCATCTCGGATACTTCCTATATCAAGAAAAGCAGCATTGTGAGGAGATCCCCTTCCAGCGGCAACTTCAGATCGAATTGCTGCTGAAACAACATCTCTTGTCAGTAGTTCTGGTGGTTTCCTAGCATCTTCATCCCCTGCAAGCCATCGAGTTGCCTCCTCTTCTGTATCGGCATATTGCGTTTTGTATCTTTCAGGAATGTAATTAAACATGAACCTCTCACCCTCGCTATTCAATAAGATTCCTCCTTCTCCTCGTACTCCCTCTGTCACCAAAGTTCCTTCAACATTTGAAGGGTGGGCCATTCCGGTGGGATGAAATTGAATAAATTCGAAATCGATTATTTCAGCTCCAACATCATAAGCAAGAACATGACCATCACCTGTTCCCTCCCATGAGTTTGAAGTGATTGTGAACATCTTTCCTACTCCTCCTGTTGCCATTATGATGGCTTTAGTATGAAAACAAAGTAGTTCACCAGTAGTTCGATCATATCCAAATGCGCCTACTATTTCATTGTTAACGGTTAATAGTTTAGTAATGGTTGTTTCTACATGAGATGTCACATTTTCTTTATGGATAACAACTTCTTCCAGAATTCTAATAAGTTCAAGACCGGTACGATCTCCAACATGAACTAATCTTGGATATGTGTGACCACCAAAATTTCTTTGCAACATTTTACCTTCTGGAGTTCTATCCCATATTGCACCCCATCTTTCCAATTCCATTATTATTTCAGGAGATTCCTTAACCAGCATTTCAACCAACCGCCAATTTCCATGGTAAGAACCACCTTTAATTGTGTCATGAAAATGAACTTCCCAATTATCTTTTGGATTGACATTCCCAAATGACGCAGCCACACCACCTTCTGCCATAACGGTATGAGCCTTGCCAAGCAATGATTTCGTAACTACTGCTATGCTAATATCTTCTTTTGCTGCCTCAATGGCCGCTCGAAGCCCAGTTCCCCCCGCACCAATTATTAAAAGGTCATAATTCAGATGTTTAATTTTATTACTCTCATCTTTAATGTCGATCATCTTTCGTCTCTGACACACAACCATAGTTTATAGTATTTATCGAAATTTATCTGTTTGTAATGATTATTATGTGCAAATTGTTATAATTATTTAATTAATTTGTTAAATTGTTATTTATTACTTAATTTCTTGGCTAAAAAATCTGACTTTCAATATTGAAGAAAATAGAGATATTCCTTTTATAGTTTCAATAATTCTATAAATTTCAAGATAATCTTTTAAATTGAATTACAATAGATATATGGTGGAAACTGTAAATTCTAGTAACCTAGAGTATTTGAATATTAGTAATCAAGAATATCACAATATTATACTGGGGATGACCCTTTACCTCATCCTGTCATTTATGCGCGGTTTTATTCCTGTTACCATTAGTTTCATTTTAGGAATCCCAGGGGTGACACCTGAATTTGCAACAATTTTTGGAATTATTCCGATGGCATCTTTCTTCCTGTTCAGGCTCGTTAAATCTAGGTTTAATCAGTTTCTTAGAATTTCAATTATAATTTGGTTTCTTGCTATTATCATTGAAAATTTACTTTTTAAATTTATATTAATTCTTGTTGGAATGTATATTAGTTATTCTTTGATATTATTCCTCCTCACATTAAGATTATCAAGAGAATCAATTTCTCAATCAATAATTATTATGATATTCATTGATTTTAGTTTAAAAGCTGTGAACAAAGGAAATGATCCAATTACCTCTTATAACTTAAATTCACTAATTTTTATAATAATAATAACCGTCTTTTTCTCAATATTAAATTATGTAAACATCAATGAATTGAAACTAGAGCAAATAACTTCCCAATCTACAAAATCAAGAGAAAATTTAATTTCAAATTTAAGTATAATTGCATTTTTTATGGGTCTACTGGTATATTTTGTATTTTTTTCAAACCCTGGTGTTATGGTTCTCTCTTTAGGAATATCCAATCAATATATCATTTCTGCTTACCTAATTGGTGGAACAGCAATTGCGTTTCTCGCTTTTTCTTTTTTTCAGAAATTAAATTCAAATCTTCCAATTTTCTTTGGACTTTGTGTCTCATTATTTGTATCGATTTTATTTGTTCCGTGGGAAGGTGGCTTGTTCTTATTTTTAATAATTGGAATGTTCAGTTTAATTAATTTGTTGATGTTTAATTTATCAAAAATGCCTAGAAATATCTCAGAATCAACATCTACGATGTATTTCGTTTCCCTTTTATTTTTCCTAGTATTTTTATTTTTAATAATTTCTAAAGATGGAACAATAATTCCAGTAATTTTCACTACTTTAGCTGTTAGTCTGAGTCTTATATCTTATATTTTGAGTAATTTCGAGGAGGGACAAAGTTGAATCAAAAAAATTTATTTTATCTCATGCTCATTGTATGGTTACTCGCACTAATGCCTTTTGTACCATTTTACACAAATGATGAAATAAATAAACCTTCAGGGGATCAAATTAAAATAATGACATATAATATCCACTTCGGACAAAATAATGATGGTATATTTGATATTGAAGGAATTGGTTCAGTAATTAAAGCTCAACAACCAAATATTGTTGCATTCCAAGAAGTTACCTATAATTCTCCATTTAATGGATATACAACAATGTTTATTGAATTAAGAGCTATGATGGAAAGTCTGGGATTTGATTATTATTATACTTCAGAAGGATATAATTATAATATTGGTAATGCAATTTTTTCACAATATAAGATTAAATCCGCTAAAACATTTAATTATGATGATTGGAATGCTTGGCAAAGAAATGTGATAGAAGCAATTATTGAAGTTAATGACATAGAAATTATTGTTTACACTACTCATTTAACGCACATTCCCGCGGGTGGAGATTCTGGTGAAATTAGAATATCTGAGGTGAATCAATTAATTGATATAATTTCAAGAAACGACTTAGAAAATGACAATATTATTGTACTTGGAGACTTTAATATCGTCGCAATAGATGAAAATGGTCTGTCTGTAGAAGAATATACTCTGATGACTGAGGTTGTGAAAGATATTTGGATAGAATATGCTCCTCTTGAAGATGGATTCACATCACCAGCAGATGATGCCTCAAAAAGAATAGATTTCATTTTTTCAAGTCAAAATGTTAATGCCACTGATTGCAAAGTTTATGTTAGTTTAGCATCGGATCACCTACCGGTAACTTGCGAAGTACAGTTTAATTGATAAATTAAATTAAATCTCAATAATTCGATGTTCTTTTGTTTTAACACTTCTCAATTACTTACAATTTAAATTGGTGTTTTATTTTAGTTATAGTGTAGGCTGATATGATCCTGATACATAGAAAACATGCATTATTGATTTTGTTGATGTTTATTATTGTAAATTCATTACTTATACCTTCATATCAGGAATTGGGGGGTCGAAATCTGAATATTAGCAATTCTGCCTTACGTAATCCTTTAAATTGGGAGTCCAATAATTTGCAATTCGATCAAAATTATGTGATCTTTGTTGAAGATAAAGTTGAATATGAAGAAATAAAGCAATCATATAATGTTCTTGTTGAATATCCAAATTTACTTGCTTTGGAAGTATTTACAAGCTATAGAGAATTTGGATATCTCTCAAGCTTTTCTGCTAATACCATAATCCCAAGCCAATTATTACGAGAACATATTACTAAACTTTCTCAGCCGCTTGTTCTTAATCAGGGAATAGAAACCAACACTGTTGCAAATGCAGATCATCTTAAAGTATCTGATCTTTGGGATTTGGGATACAATGGGACTGATGTTGTTGTGGCAATGTTTGATGACGGAATAGATTTCAGTCATTTAGCTTTGCAGGGTCAAAATTTTAGCCAACCAGTTCTTTTTAACGAAAGCAATGGTATGACTGCTGTTCCTTGTAAAGACCATGGTACACAAGTTGCAGGATTACTTGTCGGTACTGAAAATGCGGGATTTCCTGATAGATTAGGAACTGCATTCGGTTCTAAATTAGTGTCAATGGAAATGGGATGTGGAACTGGAGCTCAAGCTGGTGATCTGATTGGTGATCCTATTGCAGGATTTGATTGGTTAGCAGGGCAAAATGAAACTATTAAGGTCGTAAACCTTTCATGGAGTAGTGGAAATGGATTGATTTTTGAACCGATTATTAATAGACTAGCAAGATTGGGTATTATTACTGTAACATCCGCTGGAAATAATGGACCATTTGAATATTCAATTGGTGATCCTGGATCAGCTATCAGTTCTATTGCTGTTGGTGCAATAAATGATGCAAATATTCCTCAATCCTTCTCATCTCTTGGTCCCAATCCAAATTTCTTAATCAAACCTGATGTTGTTGCACCGGGATATAGATTAACTACTACTACAAATGGAGGGGGTTATACAACTTCCTTTTCAGGAACTTCGGGTGGTGCGCCATTAGTTAGTGGGGCAATTGCTACCCTGATATCAGGATTAAACGCAAACAATATTACTTGGAATGTTGGGACCATTAAAGCAGCTATTATGAGATCCGCAACATTAATTCCTGGAGATGAAAATAAAGTCGGCCAAGGATTAGTAAATATGAATGCAACTTGGAATTATTTGATTAATACATTTTCTGATAACAGAGGCCCCCAAGTATTAGAAATAACCCCATCAAATGGAATCCCTAATTTATTTTCGAATATACCTACGGGAATAACTGTCGATATTCCTATCACAATGATTTCTTCTCATCCAGATTTAGTAAATATCGAGATTTCTGGTAATTTATCTCAGTTAATAAGTATAAACGGAGAAATGAATTCTGATTTTTCACAGGTAATTGCTTTACATGCTAATACAATCAATTTGACAACTGGTATTTACTTAGGGATAGTTAATGCTACATTGGGTGATGATTTTGTTAGTAGTGAGATCACAATTAGAGTTACAAATGAATACGGTAAAAAAGTATTAGTTGATTTAAGACATACAAACTGGGACACAAATGGATTTGATTATTACGGAGGTAGTAATACTGGTGAAATGGTAAAACTTGCGTTAAATCAAAATTTTTGGGTACAAGATAGTCAAGACATAATAACTGATGCCCTTCTAGACCAATTTGATATTTTATGGATGCCCGATCCTCTTGATTTATGGATAGATGGAATTGAAAATCCAGCTCTACTCCTTCAATCTGAAATTACAGCAATAACTAATTTTGTAAATTCAGGTGGATCACTATTTATAGACTTTTTGGGAACTTTGGAAGATAGCTATGGAATTTTCCAAACTAACAGCACTGCTGTAAATTCACTAATTTCACAATTTGGAATCACTGCAAGAAATACCTCCGTCAATGATTTAACTAAAAAGACCATTTTCCCGGGAAGTAATTCTCCTTTTCCTAGTAATGTGACATCATTTACTCATTTCGGGAATTATTTGGACGTTGAAAATAGTGCAAAATCTATCGCTGGAGATGCGTTTGGGACAGTTATTGCGACCTTTGAAAGCATTAGCGGAGGACTTGTTTTTGTTAGTAGTACTAATTTTTGGTTGGATAATACGGGCGCATTGGGACTATATACCTCTAATGGTGGTCTTGGAGACAGAGAGTTATCTATCAATACCTGGAAATGGCTTTCTAGTAATGAAAGAACTGATTTAATTGAACCGACAACGAGTATAACTACTACTTCTAGCAAAACAACAACAAGTAGTATTATGTCAACAACTACTAGTAGTTCTAGTAGTAGTAGCCCGACCACTGAGCTAACAAAACCAACAAGTAATTCATCAGATTCGTCACTTGGAATTTTTATCATTATAGTATCATTCATTATTATCATCAGTTCTTATCATATTCAACGGAGAATAAAATAAGAGGTAAATTGTGTTTCTTCAGTAAATGAATTGGTTTACCTTATATTGAATGACATTCCACTTTGATTGACTTGAGAGCTAAAGTTCGAGTATTAACATTTATCGTCATATTATCAATTTCTTTGTTGGTAGTTAATGTTATGGAACTTGAATTTTCAAATTATAATCCTGTAATAATAAATTCTAATAAGGAAGGGATCAAAAATTATGATATTTCTAATTTGGCCAATTTAAATTTTCCAAGAGTCCTCTACATTGAGGATGTATCTGATCTTGGAAATTTTCGTTTAATTTACAAATTTAATTTGATTCCAGGTGCGATTATTAAGTTAGATAAGTTACCTAACAATTCGCCAAAAATATTCTCTCAAGTTATTGATTTAACAGAATACAGATTGTTAATGGATTCATCGGAAAATCCTAATCCAGTTTTCGAAATTAATGCAATTAATCAAAATGCAGAAGTCCTTCAAGTTGACCCAATTTGGGATCTAGGATATCATGGTGAGGACGTAGTTGTTGCAGTTCTCGATACAGGAATTGATTTCAATCACCCAGCTTTAGTTGGTAAAATGGTGGATGAAATGAGTTTTGTGTCAACTGATTTTGGATACGATGAAAATGAAGTGCCAACAGACAAATTTGGACATGGGACTTCAGTATCCTCATTAATTGTTGGAAATGATCCCAACTTCCCCGAATACAGAGGTATGGGTTATGAAGCAAAATTAGTCAATGCAAAGGTTGGTAGCTCATCAGGAGTAATTACCTCTGCGGGATTGATTGCCGCAATGGACTGGGCAGGAAGTAAATCAGAAGTAGATATTATCAGTATCTCACTTGGCGAACCGGAAGAAAGTCCCGCAACTGATCTTTTTGAGCAGGTAGCCAATGCTGCTGTTAGAAATGGTAAATTACTCGTTGGTTCTTCCGGTAATAATGGCATAAATGGTGCATCTACAATAGATCTTTTCACAATTGGGTCACCTAGTTCTGCAATCGAGGCAATTTCTATTGGTGCAATTGATTATAATTTAAACTTACATAGTCAAAGTTCTGAAGGTCCAACTATGGGTTGGGAGTATAAACCGGATTTTGTTGGTCCGGGTAGTAACATAAAAACTGCCAGAGTTAGTTCCAACTATGCATCCTGTACCGAATCGAGTTGTTATAGGTTAATGAGTGGAACATCATTTTCTACCCCATTAATTTCTGGAGTATTTGCATTGGGTTTATCTGCATTGAAATTTAACAATATAACTTCCTCTCCTGGATTATTAAAATCAGTCTCTCACAGATCCGCTACTGACCTTGGTTATGAATGGAATTTACAAGGGAGTGGAATAATAAACACAACAGCATTTGTAATGAATTTATTAAATGAAACTTTTGATAGTGCAGTGTTACCTTCATCATTGCCTTTTTATCAATTGGCAGATCTTCCTGCAGGAGAAAAAATCAGTTCTCCACTTACTTTGATTGGAAAAACAATTGAACATTGGGAACTTGATACAATAACAGGTAATGCAAGTAGCTTTATTGATCTTAATCCCACTACAACAATATTGGGTTATTCACAAATCTTGAGTATATTAATTTCACCTCCTAAAGGGGTAATTCCTGGATTTTACCAGGCAGTAGTAGAACTCAAGAGTCCAAGTAAAGAGGTCTTAGAATTTACCGTACAAATAAATATTAATCCCCCGGCTTCTTTCAGATTGTTATTAGATCTTGTTCATAGTCCTTGGGATTCTATTGTTGGTTCAGTAATTGGATCAAATATTGCAACAAGGTTAGAAAGAAAATTGGGACATGATACCCAGGATTTAATTGATATTCTCATTTTAAATGGTGTATGGGTTGATGAATTATTAACTGGTGAACTTACGACGGAATTATTAGATAACTATGATATAATTTGGATGCCAAGTGTTTTTGTTGATCTTGATCCTTCATTTACAGATAGGAAACCTCAACGTTCCCAACATATAACAAGTAAAGAAATATTTGCTTTATATCATTTTAAACAAGGAGGAGGGAAATTTATTATTGATTTTGCTGGTAGGTCAATAAATGACCGTATCTTCAATGAGGTTAAGCCTGATCAATCTTCTTTAGTTAGCTTATTGAGCTTATTTGGTATTCGATCTTCACTAGTGATAGATAGTAGAGAAATTATTAATATGGAAGCTAATTTTCAAAATGATTCTGATCAATATCAGACAGTTGGAGGGGTTACTGGTTTAGTAAATGGGATATCAATCGCTAAACTTAATGAAAGCTCAAATGCCATGGTTGGATTTATAGGATCAAACGGTGATAAAGGCTTCATTTCTAATAATAGAAACTGGCGAGATAAAATTAGAATGCATGATAGTGGTGATTTAGGATCTAAGGCATTTGTTAAAGAAGTAATTAAATGGCTGATTAAGGATGATGTAATTAATAATATTGACATTGATATTGTTGAAGGTAATTTAGAAATACAGGGAGATATACAATCAGATCCTATTTATTCCGATTTACTAAATATTAAAATTTGGAAAAATGATAGAGAATTAACAGTTCAATCATTAGATTTACAATCTGATGGGCACTTTACTAGTTACGTGGAGACAAATTCATTTGGAACTTACGAAATAGAAATCAAATACGGCAATGATTCACTACAGATTTTCAAAGAATTTGGTCAACAACGACCGCAAGTTACGGTTGAATTGGTTTTTACTTCGGTTATTGAAGAAGAACTGAATCAAGCACAATGGATTATAACAATATTGGATGATGAACCTCTACCTGAAAAAAATACTTTGATTACGTTTGATAATAAAAACAATCTTGATAACATTGAGGTTATTAGGTCTTCTAATGGGTATGTAATCACAATTGTAAAATCAACCTCCAGCAACATAAATACAAATTTGTTAATTGAAGCAATAGATGCTCTAGGGAATTATGAAAACAAGATTATTGAAATCTCAGAAGAAGTATTTCGTAATTTAGCAGATGATAACTCTCAAAATAACGTCTATCCATTAAATTATAGGTATATTTCTCTGGGATTATTTATATCAGTAATTATAATATATGGAAAACTAAGAAAATCTAGAAAAATAAAATTCTAATAAAATTGTCATATTTTTTTTTCATTTCTTCAAATTGTTCGCCACTGAACTAATAATTCCTATTGAATTTATGAGATTATCGTGTTAAATTATGTTTGAAACAAAACATCCCCTAGGATTGCCAAAAGGGTCGGTAAGAGCAACAATAACCTTAGCTCTATCAATTGATCTAGTTTGGCTCTCAATAGAGAAAGAACCAGTTGCAAATCAATTGGCTACTTTAACAGCAATTGCACTCACTTTCTATTTTGGTGGAAAAATGAGAGCAGAGATTCCGATTCCAAAGTCTGTAACTGCATCTGAAAGAGCGTGGGGTCTACCTGCTGGAACTATAAGGTTCCTAATAATATTAATTTTTGGATTTGGTGTTTATCAACTTTTGATCGTTGAAGGGGAATCATTTCTCCCTTCCTATTATCTAGAAGTGATATATAGTGTAATTGGTTATAATTTAGGTATGATATATATGAGAATTCGGAAACGCCTCTTTCCTAATCCAAAAACTTCAGCAGGTTTTCTGGATCATTTGAAATCTTTAGCATTTCTGGTTTTAACAGGAATTACAATTTATTATACAATTTATCATTCAACTTCTCCAGACACAGAGAACTTAATATTTGGATCAACCGTTCTACTTGGTTTCTACTTTGGTGTTAGAGATCAAAAACAACCGACTGGATCAGGAGAAAGTCAATAAACCATAGTCTAATTGCCTAAAATACTGATTATTGATTTTGGTTAATCTCGAAATGTTTATAATGTAGTAATGTACTAATAGTATTGAACCGGTAATATACCAATAGGTCATTACTGTTTCCACACAAAAACAACAACTAAAGGTAGATGTGGATTATGGTTTCTGAAGAAAAGACGGAAGTTAATATTGATAAAGAAAATGGTGGACAAGATAATGACACTATTGATAAAAATGAACTAGTTGGATCAGCAGATTCTATAGAAATGGAATCGTCAGCAGAAACTGAAAAAATAGAAGAAGAAGTTGAAATGGTTGAAATTCCAGTCAAACGTTTTGAAGAATTAGAAAATGCCGAAGCAATCGCTCTGGAAGAAATAAAAAGAGAACGTGCTAGCGTCATTAATTATCGAAAGAGATTAGAAAAACAGAGAGATGAATTTGCTGAAATTGCTTCTGCAAGAGTCCTTTCCAAAGTGCTCCAATTAAAAGATGATCTGAATCGGATTCTGGATAATGGTAAGGAAGATATTCCAAAGGAACATCTTGAAGGTATTCAACTAATGTCTCAAAGAATAAAAACCATATTTGATCAAGAAGGAGTAACCATTTTAGAGGTCAAGGTTGGTAAAACAATTTTTGACCCTAGATTTCATGAACCAATTCTTGCTCAACCAAATGCAGATTTACCTAACAAAACAATTACTACAGTAGTTAATGTTGGATTTATGAAAGGAGATCGAGTATTAAGACCTGCTAAAGTTATTATTACTCAAAAACCGCAAGAACCAAAACCAAAAAGTGAAAGTTCTAGTGGGAAAGAAAAAGAAGCTGAACAGTCAAATGTTACAAAAGAAGACAAATCAGCTGCTTCATCTGAAATGAATGGAGCAAATACAACTCAAGAATGAGATATTAATAAAACAAGGTGAAATTATATGGGTAAAGAAAAAGTTATAGGAATAGATTTGGGCACTACAAATTCTGCAGTCGCAATTATGGAATCTGGAGATGTGAAAATGATCCCCACGTCCGAAGGAGGCGATCTTCTTCCGTCAGTAGTAAAATTCAATGAAGATGGAACTCGTACAGTCGGTGTTTTAGCAAAAAGGCAAATGGTTAGTTTTCCAGATCACGTATTATATGAAACTAAAAGAGATATGGGTACCAGTATCAAATACAAAGTTGATGATAAAGAGTACACACCACAAGAAGTAGCAGCTTTTATTCTTCAAAAATTAAAAGCTGACGCAGAAGCTTATGTAGGCGAGACTATTACAAAAGCCGTCATTACAGTCCCCGCTTATTTTTCAGATGCTCAAAGAAAAGCAACGAAAGATGCAGGTAAGATTGCGGGTCTTGAGGTGATGCGTATTGTTGCGGAGCCTACTGCTAGTGCCTTGGCTTATGGTTTAGACAAAGAATTAGAACAAACAATATTAGTTTTCGACTTAGGAGGCGGGACGTTTGATATTTCTATAATCGAAATAGAAGAGGGATTGTTTGAAGTTAAAGCAACCTCTGGAAATAATAGACTTGGAGGAGCTGATTTTGATGAACGGATTGTTGAATGGCTAGTTTCAGAATTCAAGAAAACACAGGGAATTGATCTATCAAAAGATAAAACTGCAATGCAAAGATTGAAAGATTCGGCAGAACAAGCCAAAATAGAGTTATCTACTAATCTCAAAACAAATCTAAATATTCCTTATTTAACGGCAGACTCTTCAGGTCCAAAGCATTTGAATATTGATCTAACACGTGCGAAATTTGATGAACTAACCGCTGATCTCGTACAAGACACAGTCGGTCCACTCAGAACAGCAATTGAAGATTCAGGTAAAGCAATCAGTGAAATTGATAAGGTATTATTGGTCGGAGGTTCCACCAGGATACCCGCAGTTCAAAAAGCAGTGTTTGATATCATGGGTAAAGAACCTGATAAAAGCATAGATCCAGATAAAGTGGTCGCTATGGGTGCTGCAATTCAAGCTGCTATTCTTGCAGGTGATATCAGTGATGTATTATTACTAGATGTGACCCCGTTAACTTTAGGTATTGAAACACTAGGTGGAGTATCAACCATCCTAATAGAAAGGAATACAACTATTCCTACTAGAAAATCACAGGTATTTTCAACAGCGGCTGATAATCAATCATCAGTAGAAATAAATGTGTTGCAAGGTGAGCGGCCGATGGCGGTTGATAATATTCCATTAGGAAAATTTAGTCTCGTTGGCATTCCCCCTGCTCATAGAGGGACCCCTCAAATCGAAGTTACATTTGATATAGATTCAAATGGTATTGTGAATGTTTCTGCTAAAGATCTTGGTACTGGCCAAGAGCAATCAATAAAAATTACTTCACAAACTTCATTATCAGATGCTGAAATTGAACAAAAAGTTAGAGAAGCAAAAGAGCATGAGGAAGAAGATAAAGTTGTTCGTGAAAGAATACAAGTAAAAAATGAAGGCGAAGCTATGGTTTATCAAGGTAGAAAAACTATTACTGATTTGGGAGACAAGATAACTGATGCTGAAAAATCAAGCTTTGAAGCTAAAATTCAGAAGTTAGAAGATGATATTAAATCTGATAACCTCGACCAAATTAAAGCTTCGAAAACTGATTTAGAGACAGAATTTCAAGAATTCTCTCAAAGATTGTATCAACAACAAGATGGGCAACCTGAAGCTGGTGCTCCCGGTGCCGAATCCTTTACTGAAGGTTTTACACCCCCTGGGGCAAGTAGTGAACCAAGCAAAGACAAGGGTTCTGATGACTATGTTGATGTCGATTATGAAGTGAGCGATTCCGACGAATAAATTAATTGAGTTGTAACCTTATGTCCAAAAAAAGAGATTATTATGACGTTCTTGGAGTTCAAAAGAACTCCACTGAAAAAGAATTGAAAAAGGCATATCGTAAAAAGGCAATGGAGTTCCATCCTGATGCTTTCAAAGGACCGAAAGAGGAAGCTGAAGAAAAATTCAAAGAATTGAATGAAGCCTATTCTGTGGTTTCGGATTCTGAAAAACGTCAAATGTATGATCGTTTTGGACATGCGGGTTTACAAGGTGCGGGAGGATCAGCTCGATCAGCTGATCCGTTTGAATTCTTTAGTTCCATCTTTGGTGGTCGTGGAGGAGGAAGTATCTTTGATGATCTATTTGGTGGTGCTAGACGATCAGGTGGCAGGCGACGAGGGCCTAGTAGGGGAGATGATGTTATCTTGGATCTTGAACTAGCATTTGAAGACGCTTATTCTGGAGTTGGAAAAAAGATAAAGATGCCTTTTAGAAAAGCTTGTCAAACTTGTTCAGGAACTGGAGCTCAAAATGGGGCATTAAAAACCTGCACAAAATGTCATGGTAATGGAATAGTCGAAAATCGCATTCAACAAGGATTTTTCATTCAGATCGTTCAAGAGCCTTGTCGAGATTGTTATGGTAGAGGTCAAGTACCCAAAACTAAATGTAAGGTTTGCAAAGGATCAGGACAATCAAAGATTAGAGAAGAAATCACAGTTCGTATTCCAAAGGGTATTGATGATGGAGAAGCCATCCGTGTACAAGGAAAAGGGAAACCCTCAGTTAATGGTGGTGTAGCTGGTGACTTAATCTTTCGAATTCACCTACGGGAACATGAGACCTTTCAGAGAAATGGATTGGATACATATTCAAAAATAGAAGTTGATTATCCAACCCTCGTTTTGGGAGGTAAAATTAAAGTTCCAGTTATTTCACCCAAAAATGAAGAAAATGGGACTGAAATATCAATTAAATCAGGCTCTCAATTGAATGATGTAATTAAAAGTTCTGGAAGTGGGTTTGAAAGAAAGGTAAGGGGTAATGACGTAAAAGGAGATTCTTATTATGTCTTAAGCCTTAAAGTACCCAAAAAAGTTAATAAGAAAACCAAAGAAATATTAAGTCAATTAAAAGAAGAAATGTCCTAGGTATTCTACAGTTGTTTTTTAAGTCGTATACGGATAAAAAGAATAAAAGTTCACGTATCATCAAATTCCAAATTAAATCAAATAGTCGATTGTGATAAAATTTAATTAACAGATGGGAATAAATTGGCGATGGTATTAGAGATTCTTTCTATTAAAGGCATAATCAATGCCATTACTTCTTGATTTTTAACAGTTGTATAAATGAAGCTACTATCATCAACATATTGGAAATATATATAATTCTCACCCAAATCGATAGTTCTATATTTTTCTTCTTTATCTAATAAATTGAAAATATTTGTCATCATGCTCAAAACCGTATTGTACAGGTTCTCTTCGATATCTTTTTCCAATCTACCCGCTGTAATTTTGTTGATGGTACCATCTGCCTTGAATCGGACTAATGTAATTTGTAATGCATCATTGAAAGTCTGAACAAATTTATTTAATAAATGATAAAGTGCTTCATTTTTTTCGTCCAGAATATCATTCTTTTGTGTAGGTGGAGCTGCAGCAGATAATGCCTCTTTCGCAACATGAATTTCGGGCGGTTGTTCTTCCACCACCTCCTCTATAATTTCCTCAGGGGGGACTTCTATGACGGTATCAAGTTTTGGCTTTCCTAGCAATTTTAAAGTTCGAGCTTCAGCTAGTTCTCTTAGTTTGAAAGGATAAATTGTAGGATTTGGTCCCATTTCCATTTGTATACCAATATCTTCTGCAATAAGACTTAAGATTAATTCTGAATTAATTACAATCTCATCTGATAGTGAATCCATATCTCTGAATTGAGTAAATGACAAATCTAGCACTTCGGTTAAAGTTAGAAGAAGATTAGTGAATTGTGAGTTGTCATATGTCGGGTCTACAACCAACAAAAGAATGAAATTTTCAAGACTAGTAAAAAGTAATTTAATATCCTCTAGGACAATTGATCTAATTTTGCCTTTTTCAACTTTACCACCAAATTCATTGAGAGTGTTTGCTAATCCTCCTATTATTGAGGATTCATATTCATCAAATTTTGTGAATCGAAGATTTACAACTAATTCACTAGAAGATACTTCGTAAATCAAGATATTATGGAGTATATCTTCAAGTAAAGATAGCTCCTTTTCCAAATCTCCAATTGAAGTTAATAAAGTACTCAAATTGCCTAATTATTCTTATTGTAAATAAAATAAAAAACTAAGTGATTGTGTCCATCTAATAACTCAATAAATCTCAAACAATTAATTCTTGTTAGCAGATTAGATTGTAGGATTAAATAAAATAAATTATAACTAATAAAGGGGATTCTGACAGAAAGTAGACTGCTTAATGTAAACTATTTTAAAATTTAAAACAACTATATTAATATGCAACGTAGATTACTGGATATTTTAGCAGATCCAGATAATCCAAGTAATTGGCCACTGAAGTTAGATATTTTCAAATCAGAAGAAAAAGAGCGTAAAATTCTACCTCATCCTCACGAAAATGGTTTATTATGTAAATTCTATTGTCACTTAAAGGATCAATTCCTGGTCTCAGATCCCCTTGGAGAAGAAGAAAAACCTCTAGATGAAGAAAAACTCTTGAAAATTACAACAATTGATGAGTGTTTTCAATGTATTAAACTAGAAATTGTTGATGGTATGTTGTATCATAATAATGATGATGAAATCAAATGGTTCATGATTGATAGGGAAATTCCTGTAATGTACCCTATTGAATTAAGAGATATATCTCAAGAACAATTATTCATATCGAATTTTAAAGAACAATGTGAAAATTTAGGAATAAAATCACCAAATAAAGATAATTAGTATTCTAAAACGTTTGAAATTTATAATCGTGTCGTGAAACTTAATTCAAATTCTCCTACGCCTTCTAAATTGGTAAGATAATTTTCGAGTTTGTCTTGCAATCCATTATCTTCAGGACTAATAAATTGACAAACTGCAGCTTTAATTCCAAAGAACATTGGTTTGATTTCAGTTCCATCCTGCATAGAATATTCTTCAGGTAGATTTTCTCTTATTTTTAACACCATGGCTTCAGCGTCAACGTCTGGACTTGGTGTTTTAACATCATATTGGTAAAGAACTTTGGCCATATTTTATAATCTCCTTACGGGCCTTTAAATTCACATGAAGGACAAATATAATTATTTGATAATCTTCTGCAATCATTGCAACGTACAATTAATCCAAGGCAATTTGGGCAAGGAAACTTTGCAGACCCTGGTTTATCAGGTGAAAGGCTTTTGTTACATGAATAACATGATTCCATCTCTAATTTGCTCATTTCAATTTGAATTAGGAATTCATAAATTTTAAATGTATATTTAAGTTCGTTTTAAGTTAACTAATTTTATCATATTGTTACGCTTTAGGAAATGATTTCACATCGTTTCCTCGCGATTTTTGATTTTCCCAATATAAAATTTGAAAGACATAAAGTTACTTTATCATTAGGTTTTTTATACTCAATATCAGATGTTATATTGATATGGTAGAACTTTCATTAAATTTCAATATTCCAAAAGGTGCATTCAAGATAACTGAAGCTGCCGCAACTCGAATTAAAGAACTTATAGAATTGGATGGAAGATCTAATTCTGCTCTTGAAATAAAAATTGTTCCAGGTGGTTGTGCAGGATTTAGCTATGAAATGGGCTGGGCACCAATAACCAAAGATGGTAAAAAATTTGAAAGAGATGGGGCCGCTGTAATAATTGCCGAAACTGATATGCGATTGTTAGATAATGCTGAATTGGACTATGTTAGCTCATTGATGGGTTCAAAATTTGATATAATTAATCCAAATTCATCATCTTCTTGTGGTTGCGGTAAAAGCTGGAGTTAATCAATAATCTTTGAAAATTAATAATTTCTAAATTACTTAGCTCTTAATATTTCAAATTTAACAATTTGTTCAGAAATCATAACATTCATGGATCTATAAATTAATTTTCTTAATGAATTCCTTCTTCACGATCCATATTCTTGCAAATTAAAATAAGTGGAATTGTCACCTATTTTCAACTAGTTGATTATTTAATTGAAAAAATTTATTCTGTATTTGTTTTTCTGAATGATATTATAACGTATAACGATGTGAAAATACTGACAACAATTATACCTGAAGTATAGAATGGATCTATTATAGCGTTATTAACTTTTTCATCATCTACCAAATCATTCTGGAAAATTCGAAAAATAGACACGAAAGTATAGGTCATTTTGTGAGCAAAGATTGGATCACAACCTCCGTATGAGTAGTGAAACCTGTTCTCAATATTATTAATTTTAATAATCCAAGAATATTCATTTATACCAGAATCTGTTGTGCATAAACTTTCTGAACCAATTTGGACCCAATTCATAACATTGTTAAAATCAATTGTATTAAATCTCTCAAACAAGTTAAGATCTTTGTAATAGTGAATTTTGTTTAAGAGAAAATTATCTCCTTTAAAACTCAATACTGAAAACCCATGATCGGATAATATGGCATCTGTTGTTCCATCACTATTGGGCAACCAATTGTTAGTTGAAACATGTTTGTATTTTATTGCAAAGCTTGATGTTTCGTACTCAGAGTTAACATAGTAATTTGCCATATATGGTGCTATTAGGTAAATTATTATTAATAAAACAATTAAAAAAAGTATTACCCTCCTGTAGCTAATTATCATCTATAAATTATTTCGGTTTAATTATTTAAGATTGAAGCAACTCAACTCAAATTTAGGTTGATACCCATAACATTTGACTACAGAAGTCCATTTTTAACCTAAACTAAGGTATTCAATCGATTTTAATGAAATCCCCCATCAATATATGTATATTGAATTAATGAGAGATTGAACAAAGAGCTCATCGCATTTGTACTTGAAAGAGAAGAAATTATAGTGGTTGCACCCCTATACATAAGATATTCAGTCTGGATTGGTGGATCAATCTTAGCATCTCTCAAGATCTTCGTTAAAATGTGGGTAACCAGGAAAGAATACAGCGACTCAGGTCCAAAAGCTGTTTACAGATGTATCTAAATTAAGGTCTATTCAATATCACTAAAAACTAAGATTAAGCCTAAATTTAAATCAAATTATATTGGAATTACCCTAATTATATTTGAAACAATATCCAAATTCAAATCTATGATATTCATTGTCTTATGAACTATACAATAAATTTCTGCATTATCAATTAATATCATGTAAGAAGAATTGAGTTTTTTTTTTCATCGACTATATCTAAACCATGAAGAATTCCCGTGAAAGCAAGTGTTGCTAGATATACGGCTGAGCTATCAATAATATTTTTCCCTTTTTTATTCCTTCATTCGTGTCATCAAAACTAAGTAAATCCACTCAATGAAACAATATTTCAGTAATTCCTAAAATTTAAATTGGATAATTTTATTTATATGAAATTAATAATGATAATATGGCAATTTTTACTACAATCTTTGAATTTTACTTCATAGGATTATTTGTTGCCTTTTTATTTTTTTATATGAAAAATGATCGATATTCAGAATTGATAAATTTGATCTCAGCAGCAATATTTGGGATCACTTTAGAATTTTTAATAATTATAAGATACGAGAATTATCGTTACTCTACTGATTTTCTTGTACAAATTGGCGACGAACCTGGAAATGTGCCAATTGTCATCGGACTTTGCTGGGGGATGATAATAATGTCATCCATGTCGATATCAGATAGAACTGGAATAAAAAAATCAATACGGCCTTTATTAGATACTTTACAAGCTATTACTATTGATCTATCTATGGATGTAATCGCGATAAGAATAGAAGGGGGTTTTTGGGTATGGGGATCACCTCTGAAAAATAATATTACTCCAGATGGTTATTTTGGAGTGATTTGGGGAAATTTCATCGCGTGGTATTTAGTTGTTTTAGTCTATAGTTATTTTCTAAGATTAAGCAGTATGTTTTGGCAGAATACAGTCAACTTCAAAATGTTATTATTCAATTTAACCCTACCAATTTTTGCATACATTCCATTTTATCTAATATTAGAAAGTATAAGACGCTCATATTACTATCAATGGTTAATTACAGGTTGGATAATTCCCTACTATTTTGCCTATGTGTTTCTTGCTATGATTCTCCTTGCTCTAACTCTGATATTTTATGAAATTAGGCAAAGGCAAGTTAATCTTCTCAAGCAAGGAGATTTATTACCTGTGATTCTTTTTGCTAGTTTTCACTTATTCTTTTTATTTATGCTCATTTGGCTTGAAATAGTTGTTAAGATTCCATTGGCTGCATTTGTGACTATTCTTGTTGTCACACTTGATTTTGGT
Organism: Candidatus Heimdallarchaeota archaeon LC_2; assembly: GCA_001940725.1. The sequence goes on from MDVR01000160.1 coordinate 23,217, forward strand.
CTTCATTATATCCTTTATAGATATGGGCAAATTTACAATTAATTTAGTGATTATGGAATAATAGAATTTTATTCTAGATAGCCTATTTATTACATATTGTATAATCTTGTACCATAAACGTTAATTTATCAGACCTCACCTGTACAGCAACATTGTCCTCTCAGGAGGATTCATAATGTTCCCAGGTCTCAAAGAGAGATTATCCAAAGAATTAATTTCTATGGTACCGGAAGGAGTAGAAGTTAAAGTAGTCGCAAAAGAACCAGATCTTATAAATTTAGAACTTCTTTAGTTCTAATAATTAAGTAATCTTTCTAGGATCGAGTGTTCTTATAATGTGAGAGCATTTGCACCGGTTTCTAATTTTGAGAATAACTGGATTGATCCATCTTGTAAACATAATTTTGTCCTTGATTCAATTATAGAAATTTAACGTACAAATTGAAAAATTATACATGTTAACTCCTTATTCTAGGTAAAAGAATATAATAGTCATTTACAATATGTAAATTGCGAGAGATAATGACTGCCCAAAAGATTGAAGGACTTGAATCATTAGATCAAGATACAATTGAAGCATTAATTGAAGCAGGATATAATTCCATACAATCGATCGCCATTGCATTATCATCTGACTTAGTTATTGACATTGGGGTATCAGAGGTCATAGCAGAAGAAATAATTGGCAAAGCCATTTCTTCAGTTACTAATCCTCCATTAACCGCAGCTGATCTCCTAAAGATGGAGCAAGCTAGAGGAAAAGTTACCACTTCTAGTAATTCTTTAGATGGATTACTCAAAGGAGGTCCTTGGGTGGCGGAAATTACCGAAATTTCTGGAGGCTTTGCAACTGGTAAGTCTCAATTATGTTTCCAATTATCTGTAAATGCACAATTAGATCTTTCATATGGTGGATTAGGTGGAAAAGTGTTTTTTGTTGATACAGAGGGAACATTTTCTGCTACGAGAGTTGGTGAAATGGCCTTAGCAAAAGATCTTGACCCCCATGAGATACTTTCCAATATTTATGTTGTGAGGGTTCTCGATTCAAAACATCAAACTCAAATTGTCCAACAAATTAATGATTTAGCAAAAAAGGAGAATATTAGACTTGTAGTCATTGATTCCATTGCTGCTCATTTTAGAACCGATTATATTGGTCCAAACAAAATTGCTGAAAGACAACAAAAAATTATGCAACATGCTTCATCGTTAACAAAATTAGCTTACGTTCACGATCTTGCAGTTGTGGTCACAAATCAAATTGTAGCAAAACTGGATAAAATATCAGGAGGTTCTGAAATCCAACCAGCCTTAGGTGAAGCTTGGAGTCATCGACCACAGACACGTATCATTCTACGAAAATCTACGGGTGAGGCTAGAATTGCCCGATTGTCTGATTCACCCCGTCACCCCGAAGCTGAAGTAGTTTTTTACATTACTGATAAGGGAATACGTGACAAACCCAAATCTTGAAAATTTGTTTAAAACTTAACTAGTTTTTATTTTAGGGAATGATTTAATATCAATTATCAGTTGTTAATGCGTCTTTGAAAGCTAAACGGGCATGATATGGACCAAAGATTGTGAAATAAAAAATATTAGAAATCCAAATTATACTTAAAGTTTTCATCCAAGAATTGGGTGAATAAGTTAATAGTACCATCATTGTTATTGTAAATACAAAATTTGCTTTTTGAAATAGTGTGGTAACAGTTTTCATCGCCGTATATGGCAAATTTACAACCATTACGGCTGAAATAAGTGCCATGTTAGTTGCAAATAAAACCAAATCTACATCAGGTAAGACATACCATGCGGCAACATATGTCGCTGCGACGGGTGATGGCATACCATTGAAAAAACCATAGGTTGGCGTGAGCATGAACCTGGACAAGCGAAACCAAGCAGCAAATAAATACAGACCTGCAAGTAAGAAAGCAAAAGAAGGATTTAAATCATAAAAACGATCTAGAATAAGCATCGATGGAGCTAATCCGAAGGTAGCCTGGTCTGCTAGAGTATCAAATTCAGCCCCTAGTCTTGGTTTAGTATTTGATTTGCGAGCAAGTCTTCCATCAATTGCATCAAAACTTGCACCTAACATGATGAATCGCATTGCAAGTATTTTATCTAAAGGACTGCCAATTACAATGGCAACAGTAACAATAATTCCAAGTGAGAAATTCATCAAAGTCGAAAAATTAGCCAATAATGCAAAAAAGTCAGCTTCAAAACCCATTAAATGTAGTTTTTTATGACCTGTTCGTAAAATTATGTTTTCTTCATTCATGAAATATCACTATCACTAATCTCAGCAACTGCAGTTAATCCAGCAAATACTTTATCTCCCAAATTTACAAGAGGTTTAATTGATTTACTTGTTGTTTTTGATTGAATATACATATTTGTTTGTGAACCTAGGCGTATAATTCCAATTTTTTGTGCTTGTGTAACAAGTCCCTTGACATTCACCCAACACTCAATTCGTCTAGCAAACGCACCAGTGATTTGAAGAATATCACAATTAACATCCTTGCCAATGACTTTTATCAGGTTCCTCTCATTTTTGTTCTCGATATTCCCAAAATACACATTGTGGTGTGGACCCGGTATATGCTCAATACTGTCAATTTCTCCTTGAATTGGTGATCTGTTTATATGAACATTAAATGGTGACATTCTGATTGCAATTTTTAAGTTATTTTGATCGTACTCCACCGTTATAATTTTACCATCAGCAGCAGCGTAAATTAATTTATCATTTATTATAATTTCTCTATGTGGGTCTCGAAAGAACCAGATTAAATAAATTGAAAAACCAATGAATAAGATTCCTACATAGACGTAAAATAATGAAATAATAAGACCTAATATCAATGGCGGCAAAATGAAACGAAATGATTTATCCGCAATCACTAATTGATGATAAAATCGGTAAGATATAACTTATCACAATCAAATCTGAATTATTTAGGATATCTGATATTTGAGAAATGCTAAGTATTGGCTTATTTGGAATTAAAAAAAAAACATTATCCAATTATTTTTTCATATTATATGGAGATAAAACAACAGCTGTTTCTAAGCATTATATTGATAACCTATCAATTTTCATATCGTATAGGTTAAAATAGATTATTTTTTGAATAAAATGCAATCTATTGACAAGTGACCTGTCACTTATCCAATATTACGAGGTAATTTCAATGCAAGGTAATCCGAATAATATAACAAAAGTAGGAATTGTGGGTTGGGGTGTTTATGTCCCAAGATACAGAATTGCGGTCAATGAAATCGCTAGAACTTGGAATGAAGATGGGGAGCTCATGTCAAAAAGCATTAATGTTAAGGAAAAAAGTGTCCCTGATTTGGATGAAGATACCATAACAATTAGTGTAATGGCAGCGAGAAATTCAATTTTAAGAGCAAAAATTAGTGGCAATGATCTTGGGGCTGTTTATGTGGGTTCAGAATCCCATCCTTACGCGGTGAAACCATCAGCGGTTACTGTCGCTGAAGCCATAGGGGCAACACCTGTGATGACTGCAGCAGATTTAGAATTTGCTTGTAAAGCTGGAACTGCTGGAATGCAAATGGTATTTGGTTTGGTTAAAGCTGGTGAAATTCAATATGGTCTCGCAATTGGAACTGATTGTGCTCAAGGTCGTCCAGGAGATCAATTAGAATATACTGCTGGGGCAGGCGGAACTGCATTTGTGATTGGTTCAAAAGATATTGTCGCTGAATTGGAGGGAATGTATAGCTATACATCAGATACTCCGGATTTTTGGAGACGGGAAGGTGCGAGATACCCAACACATGCAGGTAGGTTTACAGGTACTCCTTCATATTTTAAACATACAATATCAGCAGCTGAAGGATTAGTTGAAAAATTAGGATTGGAATTTTCAGATTTTGATAGAATTTCCTTGCATCAACCAAATGGAAGATTTCCTATATCCGCTGCCAAAAAAATGGGGATACCTTATGAAAAATTGGTGGACGCACTCTGTGTTACTAGTATTGGGAATACTTACAGCGCTGCCAGCATGATTGGCTTAGCTAGACAACTTGATCTTGCAAAACCTGGTGAAAGGATTTTATGTGTATCCTATGGTTCAGGAGCAGGAAGTGACGCTTTCTCTTTTTTAGTTACAGATGAAATTGAAAAGAGGAAACTATTGGCACCTATTACAGATGATTACATCAATGACAGAGAAATGCTCGATTACGCTATCTATGCAAAACATCGAGGTAAAATCCTAATGGATTAATGGAGATAATTAAAATGAATCCCCAAACAGACAAAGTAGCAATAATAGGATATGATATGACTCCGTTCGGTGATCTCTATGACCTTGGTATCAGTGAAATAAGTAATCTCGCTCTTACAGGTGCATTAAAAAAGACAGGATTGGAGCGTGAAGATTTAGATGGATTATATATCGGAAATGCAGGTGCAGGTCAATTTCTTGGTCAGGAACATCTTGGTGCTTTGATCTCGACAGGTTGTGGTTTGGATTGTCAATCACTTAGAATTGAAGCGTCAGGTGCCTCAGGTGCCGTGGCTATGCGTATCGCTGCTCATGGAATATTGACCGGATATTTGGATAAGGTTGCAGTATTAGGAGTGGAAAAAATGACAAGCTTTTCATCAGCTCGTGATACACAATATGCTTTGTCAACTGCGATGGATACAATTTGGGAAGCATCTATGGGAGGCACATTAACAGCTAATTTTGCTTTAATGGCAAAATCTCATATGCGAGAATATGGAACTACCTCGGAACAAATGGCTCAAGTTGCAGTGAAGAATCATCAAAATTCAAAATTAAATCCAAGAGCTCAATTTAGAAATTCTATAACACAAGCACATGTCTTAAAATCGAAAATGGTGGCAGATCCAATTCATTTACTAGATGGATGTGCGGCATCTGATGGTGGTGCAGTTATAATTATGTGTTCTCCAGAAGTTGCAGAATCCTATGACAGTGAACCAGTTTATATTAGAGCAAGTAAACAGGGTCATTCTCCATTGGCGTTACACAAAAGAGAACATCTTAATCGAATAACTTGTACTAAAAAAGCTGCAGATGGTGGATACAAGCAATTAGGGATTACGCCAAAAGATATATCCTTTGCAGAAGTCCATGATGTGTTTACAATTGCTGAAATTATGGCAATTGAAGCACTCGGGTTGGTTGAACAAGGAAAAGGCGGAATGGCCACTGAAGACGGTGTGACTGCATTAGATGGTGAAATTCCTATCAATACGAGTGGTGGATTAAAAGCTCGAGGTTATCCAGTAGGTGCCTCAGGTATAGCCCAAACAATAGAAATTATGGAACAATTCAAAGGGTTGGCCAAAGATAGGCAAATTAAGAATATTGAATGGGGTTTAACTCAAAGTATGGGTGGTTCTGGAGGAACGTCAGTAATTAGCTTTTTCTCGAGGTAATGGTGAATAATATGGCAAGAAATTTAGTAGCAGAAAATTGGAGATTAGAAAAATCACGATATCACTTGTTGGGAAATCATTGCAAAACCTGCGATATTTATTATTTCCCAATTTCAAGGATTTGTAATGGTTGCAATTCTAATGAATTAGAAACTCACGTATATTCAGGAAAAGGAAAATTGATTGAATGGACAAAAATCATGGAACCCGCAAGGGGATTTGAAATGTTTGCACCGATTTATTCACCATTACCTCGAGAAAAAGCTAATTACTGACGTTCCTCCAGAACCACCCATACTTTGAGTTAAACCCCATTCAATATTCTTAATTTGCCTATCTTTGGCCAACCCTTTGAATTGTTCCATAATTTCTATTGTTTGGGCTATACCTGAGGCACCTACTGGATAACCTCGAGCTTTTAATCCACCACTCGTATTGATAGGGATTACGCCAAAAGATATATCCTTTGCAGAAGTCCATGATGTGTTTACAATTGCTGAAATTATGGCAATTGAAGCACTCGGGTTGGTTGAACAAGGAAAAGGCGGAATGGCCACTGAAGACGGTGTGACTGCATTAGATGGTGAAATTCCTATCAATACGAGTGGTGGATTAAAAGCTCGAGGTTATCCAGTAGGTGCCTCAGGTATAGCCCAAACAATAGAAATTATGGAACAATTCAAAGGGTTGGCCAAAGATAGGCAAATTAAGAATATTGAATGGGGTTTAACTCAAAGTATGGGTGGTTCTGGAGGAACGTCAGTAATTAGCTTTTTCTCGAGGTAATGGTGAATAATATGGCAAGAAATTTAGTAGCAGAAAATTGGAGATTAGAAAAATCACGATATCACTTGTTGGGAAATCATTGCAAAACCTGCGATATTTATTATTTCCCAATTTCAAGG
>MDVR01000161.1 GCA_001940725.1 Candidatus Heimdallarchaeota archaeon LC_2
GAAGAATGGAAAGAAGATATTGAAGCTACAGATATTGAAAAATTAATAGTCCAGAACCTGGTTTACCAACCATTCCAAGCATAAGAGATAGATTTGATAAAATTCTTATCGTTCTTACTCCATGAACTTGATGTGTTAGACCCATAGCCCATGTAAATATTATATTTTCAGCAGTTACTAAATAATTGCAGAATATTTCAAGCTCATCCTTGGATAACCCAGCTTGTTCTATTAATTTTTCAATATCTGTAGCTTCAATATCTTCTTTCCATTCTTCAAAATTATTGCAGTATCTTCTAAGGAATTCTTCATTTCCATTGCCATCATTCCATATTCTAGCTGTAACTGCTTTTAGAAAACTCATATCACCTCCGCAATGTACCTGAAAATAATCTGAAGAAATTTCACTCCCAAAAAATAAACTTTTAATTTTACTTGGAATTGAAAATTTTTCTAGTCCTAATTCCTTAGAAGATACTGCAATAATTTTGAAGAATGGAAAGAAGATATTGAAGCTACAGATATTGAAAAATTAATAGTCCAGAACCTGGTTTACCAACCATTCCAAGCATAAGAGATAGATTTGATAAAATTCTTATCGTTCTTACTCCATGAACTTGATGTGTTAGACCCATAGCCCATGTAAATATTATATTTTCAGCAGTTACTAAATAATTGCAGAATATTTCAAGCTCATCCTTGGATAACCCAGCTTGTTCTATTAATTTTTCAATATCTGTAGCTTCAATATCTTCTTTCCATTCTTCAAAATTATTGCAGTATCTTCTAAGGAATTCTTCATTTCCATTGCCATCATTCCATATTCTAGCTGTAACTGCTTTTAGAAAACTCATATCACCTCCGCAATGTACCTGAAAATAATCTGAAGAAATTTCACTCCCAAAAAATAAACTTTTAATTTTACTTGGAATTGAAAATTTTTCTAGTCCTAATTCCTTAAAGGGATTAATGACAAGTACATGTCCTTTTCTCTTTCTTAAATTCATCAGATGTGTCATAAATCTAGGATGATTTGAGCTTGGGTTTGCTCCAATTAAGACAACAAGATCTGATTTTTCCACATCTTCCAAGGTCAGTGTTGCTGTTGCAGACCCGAAAGTTTCTCCTAAAGCAACTCCAGTTGCTTGATGACAGTAAAATGAGCAATTATTAACATTATTTGTCCCAAATTGTCTTGCGTACAGCTGCACTAAAAATGCAGCCTCATTAGATGATCTTCCTGAAGTATAGAAGAAGGTTCTGTCACTTGGAACTTTTCTAAACTGATCAAATATCTTGTCAAATGCTTCATCCCAGCTAATTGTATTAAAATGGCTATCCTCTGAATTACGATATAATGGATGAATTAATCTTCCTAATCCCTCTAATTCTCTACCAGAATAAGTCTTCAAATGATCAATGGAATGGCTTTTCCAAAATTCTATAGGTATACCTGGCATGAGGTCTTGTGTTATGGCCTGCATGCCTTTCTTACATATTTGTAATCCTTCTCCCAATTCATTTTTTGCTCCTTTCATCCCGAAAGCACAGGTTTTACAAACATTTGATTTTCGAATTGCCTTGAGGAGATTAAATGGACCTGCCTTTCTACCTAATTTCAATGAATATCTCACAGCAGGCCACCCTCCGCCTCTTTTTTTCACAATTCGTTTGGATTTACCCATAATAATTTCCGTGAATGATACAAACAAAACTGGATAATTAAGAACTACTATTATAGAATCGAACTAAGTGTTTTCATTTATTATTTGTATAAATCCTTTAATGATTTGTTGTTTCGAGTATCGAAGTTAACCGGTAATAATTCTGCGAATATCTTACTAGATTGTGATTCACCTAGTGAAATTTTAGTCAGGTAATATACAGAAACAATTAACAGTGGTTTTAATGGTCCTAGGAATACAAATCCAAATGCAGGGAGAATAAATAGTGCAACAAATCCAGAATCCGCGAAAACTATGGTTAATGGTAGTTGTACTATTGAATTGGCAATCCCTCCAACAATACTAAGTAATACTGAAGCCGCAAAATAATAAATTAATCGGCCTTTCATTCTGTCCCAACTTGCAGAAACGGCTTCCCCTGCACTCATTCCATCTATCATGATGTATGCTGGACTTGAAACAATTCGCAGGAGTATATATGACATTGAAAGTGGTAATATTAAGATAGAAATGATTCCTAATCCAATATTGACGAAAAATAATACAACCATAAATGTAATAGTTGCTACAATTATTAAAAGGTTGAAAAGCCCGAAAGGAATATAACTGGGCCATTTTGATGTGCAATATCCAACCATCTCGTTCAAGGTCTCAACCCGGTTTGTTTCATGATTATCAATTATTCTATAAACAAAACTATTTGGCATAAATTGCAGTAATGAAACAATAAGCAAAGTTAAGATTGATGTAATAAGATCAACAAGTAATTGATCGAACTCATCATCGTAAACTGTATCTAGATCATAAGCTGAGACAATCCCTCTCACGATTAGAAAGGAGAATATTGATACAACAATGTAAAATGAGCCAAAAAGAATAATTAGGGTTGAAAATTTTTGAACATATGCTTCTTTAGTACCTGTCAGTAGATTAGCTGCATTGTATTCTCTAACAGGGTTCATTTTATATTGTTGCTGAATTGGATGTTCTGTATGAGTAGGGGTATAATCCAATGTATTCTCAGCTTGGTACATATTAATATTCTTACTTGGTGATTTAAGCTCTAGAAGTTTTCCACATATAGTACAGAACTTATCCTTGTTTACAGACTTGGCACCACAGTTTCCACAAAATTGCTGATCGTCACTATCCCCAGTTTCCATGCATCTATTAGGTAGAGTAAAATTGATAAAAATTTGGTCAGTTTGTTAATTAAATGTTATAACTGAAATCAAAGCATTTCATAACACGATTCAAAACAATCATTATAAGATAATTATCAACAAAGCAATCAAAAACAAGAAATTTGTAATCCCTTCATAAGGATCGTACTCAATAATTAAGAATTTCTAATAAGAAATCGAAAGGTGGAAGAATGAATTTAGATCAACGTAAAGATAATTGTCTTATTATATTAGCAGGTGGGGAATCGAGGCGATTTAATAATCGAATTAAGGCACTTGAAATTTATAATCGATTATCATTGCTAGGTAATAGAATAGCGTTAGCAAATAAAATATTCTCAACAATTATTGTTTCAGTTAGCTCATTAGAAATTAAGTTGCAATGTGAGAAGCAATTGAAATCAGAAGATATTGACATATCCAAAGTTTCCTTTATTCTAGATAAAGAAAAAGCTCAAGGGCCTATGAAAGCTTTGATTTATATTTTCCCACTAATCAAAACCAAATATTGTGCTGTAATTGGTGTTGACAATCTGCTGATTAGAAACAACGATTTTCAAAATCTACAAGAAAAATTAATCTCTACAGAAGCTAGTTTGATCTCTGTATTACTAAACAAGACAAGAGTAGTAGCATCATTTTTCACATTTGATGTAAGAAAAATTCTTGATTTATTCACTATCAATCCATTCATTAAAAATTTTGAAAGAATCACGGATTTATTTAGACTTGTCCCAATTGTTGGGCTGCTTGATGTTAGTGGAGTTGGACAATATTTTAATGTCAATACTCCTGAGGATCTTTATTTTATTGAAATCGAGAAGATCAATAATATTGAATCTGATAATATTATCACAATAAACTCGATCTATTTCTTAATCAATAAAAGTTCGTGCGAATCATTCATTCATGAATTGAAGTGTTGGTCCACCCCTTACAAGATTGAACATATTGTCAATAATATTTTGAAGGATGCTAAAAAGGAATTGAATGAGGATTTTGTTAATTGTAATTTAAATGATTATTTGGATATCGAAGTTATGAAAGAGGAAGATAAAGACTGATAAAGAATGAAAATTTCAACTTGCTTGTACTTCAATAGGTTTGTCTCTGATATTATGTGAAGATGGATCTCTATTAACTGCAATTGTTGTAGGGCTTAATCGTTTTAACTGATTTTTATCTGTAAACAATATTAAATCTGAAGATATTTGTTTTAGTGCTAGATCGTGACGTTTTGCAATGATCTCTAAATTATAGAGGAATTCACTTAATTTATCAGCCTGCGAATATAGAGCTCGAATGTTTAGAAATATAGAATTACCTTGATTGATTAATTCTACAAATTGCTGAGGATCAACTATTTGTTTTAAGGTGACAAATTGTAATTTCCCATCTGAATAAAGCTGATGTCCAGTTTCCTGAATGGGAGACGAATTTTTAGAAAATCGACCAACAATCATGCTAACCATTGATGCACCTGAAACTACAGCCAAACTGATAGGATCTACCATCATAAGAATTAGACTAATTGATACATAAAATTAGATAGCATACGTGTGAAACACTGGGGTATTACCGATATGATTTGATAATATAACAAATAGAATTCAACTCTATTATATTTTCTGCTTTCCTAGATGGATTTTTCTTTTTTATCAAATCAAGATTTATGACATAACAAAACATGATTTATTATCATTCGATTTTCAAGTTCAAAGCTATATTTTAAATATTTGTAATTCATTGTAATAATGGTTAGAGTTATTGATTCTAACATGTAATTTATTGTCGGGTGGACAAAAATAAGAGAAGTCGGAATTATAGGAGTTGGGCACACAAAATTTGGCAATCTAGGCCGTGTCACAAGTCGAGAACTAATTACAACAGCTGCACGTGAAGCCATGGAAATGGCCAACATAAACCGGGATGATATTGATTCTATCTATGCAGGGATGCTCAGCCCTGATATTTTTGAACATCAATCACATGCTGCTCCAGGTATACCTGATTACCTTGCATTAAATAATATACCCTCAACTAGGGTAGAAGCCGCCTGTGCTTCGGGAGGGCTCGCATCATTACATGGAATTATTGGAGTAGGGTCTGGATTATTTGATACCGTGTTAAGTGTAGGTGCAGAGAAGATGACAAATCTTCCAACTTCACATATAACTGAAGCACTAGCAATGTGTGCCGATGATATCTATGAAGTTTCATCTGGTATTACCTTCCCAGGTGCATTTGCAATGATGGCACGTGCTCATGAAAGAGAATTTGGAACTAATGCCGAAATGAGAGCTTCTGTTGCTGTGAAAGCGCATAAAAATGCCTTGGATAACGAGGTTGCACAATTTCGAAAAGAAATTACCATTGAAAAAGCTGTTAATTCATTGATGATTGCAGATCCATTGACTCTTTATGATTGCTCTCCTATTACAGATGGGGCTGCTGCATTAATTATAGTTCCTTGGGAGAAGGCGAAGAAATTTGATGGTCCAAAGGTTAAAATCAGATCATTCGCACAAGCTTCAGATATGATGTCTTTGCATGATCGTACAGACTTCACTGGTTTTGTGACAACCAAAATCGCAGCAAGAAAAGCATTTGAAAGAGCAAATCTTCAACCTAAAGATATCGATTTTGTCGAAGTGCATGATTGTTTTACTATTGCAGAAATCATGGCAATTGAGGATTTAGGCTTCTTCGAAAAAGGAAAAGGAGGTCAAGTAACCATTGATGGTGAGACTGCTGTCGATGGTCATCTTCCCGTTAATGCAAGTGGTGGATTGAAAGCCAAAGGGCATCCAATAGGTGCGACAGGTGTTTCGCAAATAGTTGAAGTTTTCAAGCAATTAAATGATATGGCTGGTAAAAGGCAATTATCTGATGTAAATCTGGGAATGACACAAAATTTGGGTGGTAGTGGTAGTACAATTGTTTGTCATATTTTAGAAAGGGGTAATTGAATGAAGGAAATTACACGCGTTGTCAAAGCATATGAAGATAGTATCAATCAAAATCGTATTGTTGGTTCGGTATGCAGTGATTGTGGTACGATTGCTGTTCCTCCAAGACCTATATGTAGGAAATGTAATTCAGATGATATTGATATTACAACTGTTGATGGAATGGGAAAACTTGTTACATGGACAGTAATTCACATTGCTCCGCCGACACATTTGGATCGGGTTCCATATATTCTAGGGATAGTGAAATTATCTAATGGACAAAGTCTTACGGGAATCGTTGATTTGCCAGAGGGTGTAGAACCCCAATTCGATATGAATTTAGTTGCAGCTTTTGAAGAGGGTCAAGAGGGTGCTTCCAGGCTCAGATGGCGGATAAATTAAAACAAATTCAATATGGTATCCTTAATTGAATTATCTAAGCTAATTGTAGAAGATCTACTTGTATATTACGAATTTTTGCCCAACAATAATAATTTAACAGAACAATCATTCTACAATTATTGAAAATTATCATTCTTCTAGGAGAAATTTCTATTTAGAAGAATCATTCCGATATGCTTTTAACTAAAATCTTGAATTGAGGATTATATCGATCCTTATTAAAGAATGATCGTTCCATAATGGAGTTAAAAAAAATGACAGAAAATACAAAAAAAGGCACACTAATTTTAGCAGCCGAATTTAGAGAAGGTGGGCTTTCTACACCTGAGTACAAAGAATATTCTGAAAAATCAATTGCAAATTTTGAGTCATATGGCGGTGTTATAAAAGCACAATATAAGATTGAAAAAAATTTAGGAGATGGAACCACTCCCAGCGCAATATTTGTTGCTGAGTTCCCATCTAAGGAGAAGGCGGTTGCTGCTTTTACAAGTGATGAATATAATTCGCTTTTACCATTGCGAAATGTAGCTTTTAAAGAAGTAAAAATATTAATTTCAATGGATTAAAAGAATACGAAATATTATTATAAAAAAATGCGGAGGATGGGATTTGAACCCACGAACATCTAGATGACTAGGACCTAAACCTAGCGCCGTTGACCAGGCTGGGCGACCCCCGCAAGGATTATTTGCTGAAAATCAGCAAGTTATGAATTGAATATTAAGTTATAACTTAATCGTTATTGATCTATCGTTTTATTGGCTTCCTAGGTGTTATCAGAGTTATTTTATTTTATTTTTTTATAAGTGGATAGAAAATGACACTGAACAAACATTTATAGATTTTTAATCAAATGGTCGTTTGATAGAGATTTGAGTCGAAGAATAAAAAAGAAAAAATCTAACTCAACATGGCCAACAGGATCAGATGATACTGCTAAGTTTGATACAAATATGTATGATCATCTAAAACCCAAAAACATAGCTAAAGCAAAGGCCACAAAAGTATCAGCAGCAGTCAATACTAACAGCTTAACCAAATTCTATGTTATTGGAATTGTGGGAATTCTTCTGGTTGGAATGGCCATGACAGGAGTATTCACTGGAGATTTAGGTGTTAATAATGAAAACAATGATAATAATGGAAATCCAATTTTCGATGAAAATGGCGCGCAATTTGCTCTATTGAAGGATCAATGGCTTGATTCTCATTCAGATGTTACTGCTCACTATCATATTTTCCTCACAATAACTTTGAGTGGAGAGTCAATTTCTATACCTGCAGATGTAGGTGTAGATACATCGAGTGGTAGAATGAGACTTATGCATACCCACGATACAAGCCAAAAAATTCATATTGAATTACCATCTGATTTCACAGGAACTCCCACATTAGGGGACTTTTTTGCGATTTGGTCAGATTGGAGCTCTAGTAATTATAATATCGGTTCATCAAGTTTACTAGGCCAAAATGGAGTGATTACTCTGACTGTAAATAGTGTTGTTATCGATATTGCCAATCCTGCTGCGTATAATCTTGTTAACAATGGTGTTTCTGACGATGTCATTATTATTAGTTTGGTTTAAACAAAATTATTAACAATAACTGTGATCAATAATGAATGGATGCGAATTTTGTGGAAAGCAAGACTCTGATATTTGGATTAAAATCCAGGATAATTCTCGATTATTCTGTTCCAAAGATCATGGAATTAAATTTCAAAGTATTCTCAATTCAATAAAATTCCACGCTGGCTGGTCAACTGTTGATATGTTAATCAGTAAGAAGAAATCCCAAAGATGGAATTGTAAGGCGTTTCGGGGTATGGCTGAACTTGAATTCGATCTAGATTTTGATTCTGAGAATAACATTATTACTTTTGAACCCATTTTCAAACCTGAAGAATAAGATAATCTATAAAAAAGTTGACAAATTTAATCCAATTTATTATATTTCAAATTCGTGATACACAAACTGTTTTCTTAAAAACTGATACTAAATAAGAAATTTGTTCACATTCTAATGTAAACATTAAGCCCCTGTAGTGTAGCTCGGCCAATCAATTCAACCTGTTGCGGTAGGTTGGAGTTGAATGGAGGACTCTCAATTGTTTAAGCAATTAAACAAGGGAATCTCCTTCGACCCGGGTTCAAATCCCGGCGGGGGCGTTCTTTTTTTAGTTTTACGTACATCTTTCAATTATCTATTTAATAATCAATTCAGACCTTCAATCTGTGATCTCAATTCTTTTAAAGTTTGAATCACTTATTCTTATTGTAATATTATTACAATCACGCATACAAAGGTGCAAATTTTATGAGTGTGGGTCCACCAAAAGCTGGGAAAGTAACTGAAACAACAGAAAACTATCTCAAACGTATATATATTCTTACAACAGAATTGGGAAAAGCCAGAATGTCCGATATTGCTAGAACTATGGGACGTAGTTTATCAAGTACTTCAGAGGCTGTTAAGCGAATGGCTGAAGAAGGATTTCTTTCTCATAAGAAATACGGAGCTATTACTCTTACCAATAAAGGAAAAGCTATTGCAGAAAGAGTACATGATAATTACAATAGTCTACACTCTTTGTTGCATTCTTTAGGAATTCCAGATAGTGTTGCTGTATTAGATGCTTGTTCAATGGAACATTCTATTAGCAAAGAAACAATTTATACTATTAATGAATTTGTCAAATATATCGAGAGCAATCCAAATGGGAAAAAATTGATTGATAATTTTAAAAACTCAAAGAAGAATTAGTTACAATTAATTTAGAAAATGCCAATAAACTATTGGTTCACTAACAATGTTTATTTCTTATAACTACTCAATTTTTATGTAATTCACAGGCAAATAAGTGATTATTGTGGCTAAACAGAAACTTGCTAATAAAAAGAAAAAATCCGTAGACAAAGGAATATCTACATTTTTTACAGCTGAAACAGTTGCTGTTGTAGGTGCTTCCAACAACAAGGGGAAGGTGGGTTATGATGTCGTCAATAATTTGGCACAATTTGATTTTCCTGGGAAAATAGTCCCTATTAATCCTAAAGAACAAGAAGTCCAAGGTTTAAAATCCTACAAATCACTTTTAGATTATTCAGGTCCAATTGATTTAGTGTTTATTGCGATACCCGCAGAATTTGTTATCAACGTAATTGAAGATATGGGGAAACTTGGAATTGGATATGTTGTAATTATCACCGCTGGTTTCAAAGAAATTGGTGCGAAAGGGGCTAAATTAGAAAATCAATTAGGGGCGAAATTAAAAGAGTATGGGATTAGAGCTATTGGCCCCAATTGCTTGGGTATTTTAGACTCACACACACCTCTTAATGGATCATTCGCTTCAAGAATGTCTATAAAAGGGAATTTAGGTTTCATTAGTCAATCAGGTGCATTAATTACTGGGATTTTAGATTGGAGTCTTAATGAGGAACTTGGTTTTTCACGATTTATATCAGTAGGCAACAAGCTTGATATTGACGAAGTTGAACTGATAGAAGAATTTGGTAATGATCCTCAAACTACAGCAATTTTGGCCTATGTCGAGGCAATCAATAAAGGTAAAGAATTCATTAAAGTCTGTCAAAAAGTAACTCAAGAAAAACCTATTATTATTATCAAATCTGGTTCTTCAAAAGCAGGAGCAAGGGCTGCTTCTAGTCATACAGGATCCATGGCCGGGGCGAACACCGCATATAGTGCTGCATTTGAAAAAGCTGGTGTAATCCGGGCTAATTCTATTCAAGATTTATTCGATACTGCAACTGCTTTTAGCTCCCAACCTTTACCTGTTTCACCTAAACTGTGTATTATCACAAATGCTGGTGGACCTGGAATAATTGCAACAGATTACGCTGAATTTTCGGGATTAGAATTGGCTTCTCTTTCCTTAGAAACTATTGAAAATTTACAAAAGGAATTACCACCTGCAGCCTCTGCCTACAATCCAGTTGATGTTCTAGGAACTGGTACTTCAAAAGAATATGAAATTGCACTAAATTATGTTCTTCCTGATGAAAATGTTGGAATGGTCTTGTTAATTATTACTCCTCAAGGTATGACGGAACCAGTAAAAACAGCACAGATTTTGATTGATTTTCATAAACAATATCCATCTAAACCAGTAGCAGCTGCATATATGGGTGGAGTAGATTTAGCAAAAGGAAGCAAACTATTAAAAGAAAATGGGATACCATGTTTTTCATTCCCAGAAAGAGCTGTTACATCTCTAACTGGTTTGTGGAGTTATGTTAAAATCAAAGATTCTCAAAAAGCACTATTAGATAAACCAAGACAATTTGAAGTAGACAAAAATAGAGTAGAAGAAATTTTAGAATTGGTTGTGAATAAGGGAAGAGTTACATTATTGGGATCAGAGGCAATCGCTGTAGCAGAGGCTTATGGTATAACCAGCCCAAAAACAAACACTGCTTTTTCCTTGAATGAAGCGCTAAAATATGCCGATGAAATTGGTTATCCGCTTGTCATGAAAATAACATCACCGGATTTAATTCACAAAAGTGATTTTGGGGGGGTGGCAATTGGGATCAAAGATGGAGAGGAATTAAAAACAAAATTCACAACTATGATGCAGAATGCAAGAAAATATTCTCCGCAATCAAATGTAATTGGGATGGATATACAGGCGCTTTCTAAAGTTGGAAGAGAATTAATTTTGGGAGCTTCAGTTGATCCCCAATGGGGTCATCTCATAATGATAGGCTCTGGGGGTATATATGCTAACTATCAGAAGGATATTTCATTCGGGTTAGCCCCATTAAATGGTTATGAAGCATCAAGAATGCTTGAAAAGACACGTATACATAAAATCATGCAAGGCGTTCGTGGAGAAGACCCAGATGACATACAAACAACTAAGGAAACTCTACAAAG
Organism: Candidatus Heimdallarchaeota archaeon LC_2; assembly: GCA_001940725.1. Next base: position 11,128 of record MDVR01000161.1, read on the forward strand.
ATTATCTCAGTTAGTTACAGATTTTCCCGAAATTCTTGAATTGGATATAAATCCCTTATTTGTATTCAAGGATGGAATCAATGCTGTCGACGTTAAAATTACTATATCAAAAGATCTCGCTATGAGGAGATTTACACAATGAAAAAGAATTTACTAATTACATCGTTATCTCCCGGAACAGGGAAGACGACTTTTACTATTGCCTTAGCCCAGAAGTTTCGCCTTGATGGGTTAAATGTTGGATACTTCAAGCCGATTACCGATCGGACAGAAGATACTGATGCAGCAAATGCAAAAGCTGTGTTAGGTTTAGATGATGATTTGTCTGTAATTTGTCCAGTATTGATAACCAACTATGAGTACGACATGGAGGAATCACAAAAGGATGAAATTACGGATAAAATTAGTAAGGCGTATAAACAACTGAAGGATAAGTATGATTTTCTAATAATTGAATCTTGCCAAACTGTTAATCATCTTGCGTTTTTATCCTATTCTGCACCTCATTTGGCAATTTTATTAAATGCTAAGATTATAATGATTGCCTCCGGACGAACAATTGATGAAGCGGATTCAATAGTTCTTATGGCTAAATTCATTGAATCATTCGAAGCAGAGATCATTGGAGGAGTATTAACACAAGTTCCAGGAGAATTTATAGAATACTTCAGGACAATAATTTGTCCCACGTTATTACAGAAACATCAGATCACTATGCTTGGCTTAGTTCCAGATAGGCCCGATTTGGTTGCCCCCACAGTTGCAGAAGTAAGCAATGTTGTAGGGGGGAAAATAATTGCAGGGAAAAATTATGTCAATAAACTTGTGGAGACTTACATGGTTGGAGCGATGACTCCAGAGACTGCATTAAAGTATTTTAGATCAGCAGTTAACAAAGCAGTAATCACCGGTGGTGATAGACCCCAATTAGCCATTGCCGCATTGGAAACAGATACATCGGTATTAATTTTGACAGGCTCAATAATGCCCCCTGCTCAAGTTCTAGCAAAAGCCGAGGATAGACAAATACCAATAATGCTTGTTAGTGGGGATACATTCTCTACAATTAAAACTTTAACAAGTGTCCCTATCTACGGCACTGTCCATAGTGATAAAGATGAAAAATTAACAGCTTGGATCAAATTTTTGGACGAAGTCGATTGCAAGAGTATCATTGACTCTTTAAAATATTAAATTTTAGTTTATGCTAAATTTTGATAGATACAGATGGGAGCTTAAGAGAAAGCATAACTGAGATTAAAAGATTCATTTCATCTTTGGAGACACCATTAATTGATTCAGCAATGTTAAATCCCTCTTTAATAATTCGGTCTTTCATTCCTTCTAGCAGATATTTTTCGTTAGTAGTTATTACCCCATCTTCAAGGGCATCAACAACCATTTGCTTGAAGAAGCGCAAAGAAAACTCAATGCTTTCAATCACTTCTTTTTCCTCTTCAGTGATGATTCCATCTTGACCAGCTGTTTCCATTAAATGCATGATTGTTTTTGCTAGCAATTTTTCGGCTTGCAGTTCACGATTCATTGAGCTTCACTTTATTTAATTACAATATCAAATAAAAACACTTCTTGATTAATATTAGGATTGATGAAAATTTCAAAGTAAAACTGAATTTGGGTGCATTTGTTGAATTTTTTTAATATTAAGAAATAATAAGGTTTGATTCTATACTTGATACTTCATTTAATTGATCCATTTCATCTTCCGTGAATGTTATTTCTACTGCTTTTATGGTTTCCTCAAGTTGTTCCACAGTATTAGCTCCAATAATAGGCGAGGTAATCCCAGGTCTTTGCATTACCCAAGCTAAACCACCTTGGGCAGTTGTAATTCCTTTTTCTGAACAAATGTTTTCTAAAATTTCAAGGATTGCCCAACCCCTTTCATTAAAGAATTGATTTTTTATACCTGTAGCTCGATCAGATTGAGGTAATTCTTGGTCCTGTTTATACTTACCAGTTAAGAATCCTGCTGCCAGGGGAGAATATGGAATAACACCGACGTTGTATTTTACACAAACTTCTCGTAAATCATCATCATATCTTAATCGTCTTGCTAATGAATAGTAAGGTTGAATTGATTGATATTTTGCTAAATTATATTTTTCAGAAACATGTAAAGCTTCAACAAGTTTCCATGCTGGATAATTTGATGCACCAATGTAATTAACTTTTCCTTCCCTAATTAAATCAGTATATACCTCTAAAGTTTCCTTGATAGGAGTGCTCTCATCAAATGAATGGGATTGGTAGAGATCTATCCATTTAGTTTTTAATCTTTTCAAACTTTGTTTAACCTGGTGATGAATATGTCTTCTTGATAATCCTTGATCATTAAGTCCCTCTCCCATCTGCCCCTTGACTTTAGTTGCTAAAATTAAATCATCTCGGTTTCCGGTTTCTTTTAGCCAATTACCAATTATCTCTTCAGTTTTTCCGGCATATGATTTATCACTCCACCTTGAATACAAGTTTGCTGTGTCAATAAAATTGATTCCTAATTCGACTGCTTTGTCTAAAATTTGATGAGAAGTCGTTTTATCTGCCGTCCACCCGAATTGCATAGTACCTAGACAAATCTCACTGACCTTTATTCCAGTATTTCCTAATGATTTGTAATCCATACTAAATATAAAATTTGATAATTTATAACCAAGAAGGATGCCCCTATTATTTTAAGTTAAATTTAGTAGTTAGTGATTACTATGATCAATTCAAAATAATTGAGATAACTCATATTTTGAGAGAAAATTTATCTTAGATTAAGCATAAATAAATCAAATTTGGAAAATAATCAAATAATAACATCATTGTAATATTACCAATGACGGTGAAAGTAACATGGCTTGGTCACGCATGTGTACTTCTAGATTATGAAGATACAACGATAATAATAGATCCATGGATTGAAAATCCCAAATATCCGGGAGATGAATATAAACCGAAGAAAATAGACGTAATGCTAATTACGCATGGTCACAATGATCATTTCGGAAATGCAATTGAACTAGCAAAAGAATACAAACCAGCAATAATCCCTGTAATTCACGAAATGAGTGTGTATTTAGAAGGGAAAGATGTAGAAAATGTTGTAGGTATGAATTATGGCGGAATTGTTAATTACAAAGAGATAAAGATAGCACTGGTTCCATCAAGTCATAGTTCGGGATTCTCTGATGAGACTGGTATGGTATATATGGGAACTCCTGCCGGATATGTAATTTCTTTCCCTGATGGTAATATTTTCTATCACTGCGGTGATACTGGAGTAACGGCGGAAATGAATATAATAAGAGACCTGTATTGTCCTACTATTGGTTTGTTGGCTATTGGTGGTCATTATACTATGGGTCCAAAACAAGCTGCATATGCTGCTAAAATGATGAATTTAAGAACGGTTATCCCCATTCATTGGGGCACCTTTGTTCCACCTCTTAATGGAACTCCGGAAAAATTAATGAATCATCTTGATGAATCGACAATTGAAGTCAAAGCTCTAGAACCTGGCGAATCAATTGAATTTCCTTCTTTAGCTGACTCAGATGCAAAGTCCTTTTACTCATGATTTTTTATGATTAATTTTGTCTTCTTCAGGATTTAGAATATTAGGAACACTTGCATAAGCAAATATGATATAAAAAATAAATTTAACAGGTTGTGAAAAATCGATTTCCTGTGATTTAGATAAAACATAAGATTGAACCAAATATAAAACAGAGAAAATTATGCCTAAAGCAGGAAGAAAATCAACCGATATCATTTCAACAAACTTTTTCGATTCAGTTATTCTTTTACTATCAGTAATTAGAAGAATTTGAGTACCACCAAACACTGCAAAAATAAGAATCAAGGCAGAAATTAGAAATATGAATAATTCATTACTTCCATTTAGAGATCGTTCTGCAAAACCAAATAATTCAAAATTTACATTTACAGTTTTTTCAGTTTGATAGAATCTTATTGGATGACTAAGAATTAGAATAGCTATTATCCAAACATAATTTTGGGGTTTTGAATCTATATTCAATTCAGGTATAACCTTGCTAGATGTCTTCATTAAGGCTAAAATTAATACCGAAATAAAAACTGCATAAGTATAATCTCCCGTGAATCCGTCTATGGAATCAAGTACATTCTCAAAGTAATTCTCGATAATAATGTACACTTGATCTGCAAAAAAATAGGAAATAAATAATATTACAAGAAAAGCCCAATGAGATTGTGTACCGGTATCATAATCTTCAATTAATTTCAAATCTCCTTGATCTTCCATCTTATTATGCAAATATAACTTCGATTTTTGTAAGTCTTGATTGGAACCCTAAATTATTATTCTTATTCCTCAACAATTTGACTTTCTTTTATGAACTAGTTATTTAGATTTTAGAGGCGATAACAACAATATGGACCGGATTCAATTGAAATGTAAAGTCAATTTTAAATCCAGTATTCTCTAAAATAAATCTCCAATCTTCGATACTGTACCTTGAAAAATTTCGATGTAAACATATAATTTCAGATAGCTCTATTTCGTTAAATTCCTCCGAGGAATTAAAATAATTATTGTATTTTTCAATTGAGCCTAAATCCCAATCAAGTAATATCAGCCTCCCGCCTCTCTTCAAAGAAGAATTAATTGATTTCATGGTTCCAATTTGATCATTAAATGACCTTAGAACTCTTGAAGAAAATATTACATCGATATCTGAAGGTAACTCAGAATTTTCCTGCATATGTTGTTGGATCAATTCAACCCTTCCCTCAACTATTGGTTGTTGTAAAATCTCTTTTGCCTTTTCTAACATGACAGGTGATAAATCAATCCCAAATAATTTTTCTGATTTATATTTTTGATCTACTTCCTGTAATAGTAGACCAGGTCCACATCCAATATCAATACACCTCCCTTTTGCAAGTTCTTCAATAAATGGATGAATTTCATCCCAGTACATTTTATTATGCACTCTATCATAAGTTTGGATCATTCGTTCCATAATTTTTTTTTGAATTTCCAGTTCATCCATATTCATACTTGTGAATTTATTCTTAAGTTAATAAGCACTAGTTAAGCACTAATGTTTTCTAAGGACAGTTGAGTTCTCTCTAGTAATAGTTTAGTAATCTAAGAACACTAGATAATATAATTTCGATCCTGATCAATCAATTAAACATTATCACATATTTTTTTGAACAAAAAGATGGATATTGATATTATTTTTATTATTTTGATGATCAATTACTTATATTTTTTCAAAGAATGTGTTGAAATTCGTTCGGATGTCTAGCGAGCTTCTTAAATTAAATGTTTACATAAGTCATTTATCCTTAATTCAGGCTGATATGAACTATGTTGCAAGTTAATAATGTTTTAGATAGCTCAAACTTTAAAAAATTGAGCGTATTGAATAATCGAAAAGCTTTAGAGATTGTAGAATATTATATTGATCTCTGTAAACCCAGAAAGGTTACTGTCATAACTGACAACGATGAGGATATAAATTACATTAGAGACCTGAGTGTAAAACTTGGTGAGGAATCCCTTCTAGCTGCAGAGGGGCATACAATTCATTATGACGGTTATCAAGATCAAGCAAGAGATAAAAAAAATACCCGAGTTCTACTGCCTAAAGGAAAAAAATTGAGCAAGCATATCAATTCTATTGATCGTGATGAAGGATTAGCAGAAATCCACGAAATCTTAGATGGGATAATGGAAGGAAAAGAGATGTTTGTAAGATTCTTCTGCCTTGGACCAACTGATTCAAAATTTTCCATCAGAGCTCTTCAAATTACAGATAGTGCATATGTTTCTCATTCTGAAGATCTTCTTTATAGAAAAGGCTATCAGGAATTCATGCGATTTGGGGATTCTGAAGATTTCTTTCATCTTATTCACTCAGCTGGAGAATTAATTGGAGCGGTAACAAAGAATATTGAAAAGAGAAGAATATACATTGATTTGGAAGAAAATCGAGTTCTTACCGTAAACAATCAATATGCTGGAAATAGTTTAGGTCTCAAGAAACTGTGTTTGAGATTAGCCATTAACAAAGCGATTTCTGAGGATTGGTTAACTGAACATATGTTTATTTCGGGTATATATTCCTTGAATAAATCTCGCAAAACATATTTCCTCGGAGCTTTTCCTTCAGCTTGTGGAAAAACATCTACTGCAATGATACCAGGACATACAATAGTTGGTGATGATATTGCATACCTTCGGATTGATGAAAAAGGTATACCATATGCAGCAAATATAGAAGCTGGGGTATTTGGAATTATTAAGGATGTTAATCCCGTAGATGATCCTTTGATATACAATGTTATTACAAGTCCACGAGAAATGATTTTTTCCAATGTTTTACAAAAAGATGGTAAGGTTTATTGGGAAGGTATGGATGCTAATGATCCTCCTACATCTGGAATTAACCACTCTGGAGAATGGTTTAAAGGGAAAATTGATGGAAATGAAAATACCATTCCAATATCTCATCCTAATTCTAGATATACAATTAGAATTGGTGATTTAGATAATTGTGATGAGAATTTGCACAACCCTGATGGCGTTCCATTTCGAGGAATTATTTATGGCGGTCGAGATTCAGATACAGCCGTTCCAATATCACAATCTTTTGACTGGGATCATGGAGTTATATTAGGTTCTTCAATAGAATCAGAAACAACTGCTGCAACTCTTGGTAAAGTTGGAATCAGGGTTAATCAACCAATGGCTAATCTTGATTTTGTAGTTGTACCTCTCAGTACGTATGTCGAAGCTCATTTTTCATTTGGAAAAAGATTAGATTCTGAAGATAGGGTCAAGGTATTTTCTACAAATTATTTTCTAAAAGATGAAAATGGGAAATTCATTGATGATAAAGTGGATAAGAAAGCATGGTTAGTTTGGGCCGAAGGAAGGATTCATGGTGATTTTGATTCCATTGAAACTCCAATAGGATTTATTCCAAAATTTGATGATCTGGTAATCTTATTTAAGGAAATATTTGGAAAAGAGTATACAAAACTCAAGTATGAAACTGAATTTTCCATTCGAGTTAGTAAATATTTGGACAAACTTAATCGTGTCGAGAAATTCTTTAACAATTCCGAGGTTATGCCTGAGAAATTTGTAGAACAAATCAATCTACAAAGAAATAGGTTAATCGAGGTCAAAAATAAATATGGTTCCGATGTAATTTCACCAGATAAATTTATTCAATAATAATCCTTTGATGGATCATAAAATATAGAGTTTATTCGATTTATAGTCAAGGAATTTAAAGATCTAATAAAGAAAATAACTCAATGAGTACTGTGAGGATTGACTGTGAGCTGGCGATCATTGGTAATGGGGATTCTATCAAAGATGCTTCAATTGTCTATGAAAATAGTAAAATTATATATGCAGGAGAACAAGAACATTCACCCGAATCGGCCAATGTGATACAAACTAAAGTTGTAACACCTGGATTTTGGGATAGCCATGACCATTATTTTGGTTTACGTAAATTTGAATATGAAGAACGATTTATTGATCCGAAAATTAAATTTATGCGATGTGCCTGGGATACAAAAGAAACATTACTGGCAGGTGTAACCAGTGTAAGAGAGGTAGGTGGGTTTGGACTTCTTCTGAAACAATCTATTCAAGAAGGCACCATTACTGGACCTCGAATATATGCAGCTGGAAGTATGATTTCAATGACGGGGGGTCATGGTGATAGCCATTCCCTTCCTGCAGAAGTATTTCAACATTTCTCGGAAAAAGACCTGATTGCCAATCCAATTGCAGACGGTGTGGCTGATTGTCTGAAATTGGTTCGAACTCATATACGTTCTGGCGCAGAAGTAATCAAATATGCCGCATCTGGTGGTGTAATGTCAGAAATTGATCCTCCTCAATATCAACAATACTCATCTGAAGAACAACATGCGATTGTGGGTGAAGCAGCCAGATCAGAAGTATCAGTGGCTGCACATTGTTATGGAGAAATTGGGATAAAAACTGCTCTAGAATCGGGGGTAAAAACAATCGAGCATGGAACCTATCTAACAGAGGATCTCTGTGACCTGATGATTGAAAAAGATGCTATCCTTGTACCTACTGTATATACATACAAAGGGTTATTCGATACACCTGAAGCAAAAGATAATCTACCTGAATATGGTTATACAAAGGGGCAATTAATTCTGAAAACTCATATGACGATGTTAAAAATGGCTGTCAAGCGTGGAGTTAAAATCGCTATGGGAACCGATATTATTGTTACTGGTGAATATCACCCAATTTACAAACATGGGGATAACCTAAGGGAGCTATCATATCTTGTAGAAGGTGGAATGACTCCAATGGCTGCTATTATTTCAGGAACTCAAAATGGACCTTTGACCCTTGGAAAACGTGCGCCGAAGTCAGGATTACTACAAACTGGATATGATGCTGACATTGTTCTTCTCCATAAAAATCCATTGGATGATATTGCAGTTCTTATCAATCGCGAAAATATTCAATCAGTGATTAAACAAGGAATTACCTATTAATACAATAATTTTAAGATCACCCTTTATCTCATTAATATTTATGAAAGGATTAGAAGTGGCCTCATTTGGTCATCCAATAGATGTAATCTCAAATAAAGAAATCGAATTACCCATTATGAGTTCTACTGATGTTTCAGTAGAATTAATCGCATCTCCTATAAATCCTTCAGATATTTTGCAGATTCAGGGTCTTTATCCGACACGCAAAGTGCTACCATCGGTATTTGGTAGTGAAGGTATCGCAAAAATAAGTAAAATTGGTGATGAAGTAAACCATCTAAATGTGGGTGACACGATATTATTACCTCTTGGTGTAAATACTTGGCAAGAAACATTGGTAGTAGCTTCTAAACGATTATTCCCACTTCCAGAATACGATCAATTTCAATTGGCAATGATAGGTATTAATCCACCCACTGCTTATGCTATGCTTACAGAATTTGTTAATTTAGAATCTGGAGACTGGTTGGTACAAAATGCAGCTAATTCTGCAGTTGGGAGATATATTATTACACTTGCAGGAAAAATGGGTTTTAAAACAGTCAATATTGTAAGACGTGAGAGTTTAATTACAGAATTGAAGGATTTAGGTGCAGATATTGTTGTCGTAGATGGTCCAAATGTTCTTAATCAAGTGAAAAAAGAAATTGGTGACGGTAAGATTAAATTGGCGTTAGATGCAGTTTCAGGAAAAGCTACAAATGATCTGGCTACTCTCCTCTCTTATAAGGGAGTAATTGTCTCATACGGTGCACTTAGTCTAGAGTCGATTCAACTAAACATGGGTCTACTTATGTCAAAGGCTATTACCCTTCATACATTCTGGCTTGTACACTGGTTAAGAGAGACATCAATGGAAAAGATTCAATCAACATATTCTAATTTAATAACAATGATCGCTCAAGGAGAATTGAGGGCTAAGATAGATCAGACATTTCCACTTGAAAAATATCAGGATGCATTTTTGCTAGCGATGAAAGAAGGGAGAAATGGAAAAGTTTTATTCACTGGACCTGGATATAAAGAATAAATGGCGAGTATAATTTGATTAGTAAGTTTGGATTTAGAATTGGGTCATTTATTTTTTTATATTAGGGTCTCCATTTGGGTTTCTTCTTAATTCATTATTTACTGGATTCTTCATTACATGATCTGAAAAACTAACTTTTCTTGTATGTTTAGCTAATACTATACAAACGTCACCGTATCCTCCAGTTGCTACACTGGAATAGTATAATACTTGTCTCCGCAAGGAGAGTATTGCTTCCTTCCACTTGGTTTATTCGAGTAAGCTAACTCCACCAAGATGGGATTTTCATACTTTTTGACCATCGCAAGATCATTCTCGAACATCCATCAAGATTTGATAATCTGACTAGCAGCTCGTAACGACGGATACAGGAACAGAAAATCGCTACTTTCTTTTTTACTGTATATGGACTTCCTTTTCTCTTACGAGATCCAGCCTTCGGTGTATTCTTAAAATCCTTATTGATTTAAGAAATCGACCTAGTCTCACTTTATTCTTATACTCATCTAATATAAACAGGATGACAGTATATTGTAAGTGAAATTGTAACAATTTCACCACTTCTCAATTGAAAAACTAACTTTTCCTACCATGGGATCTAAGATTTGCTATTCCAATTTTTGCGTATTTAAATTATCAAAGGTTCACACAAATTATGATACCAATCATGATTGCTTGAACTTTCTTATTTTTAACTGAAAGTCAGGTCATGGTAATGAAGACCGAGAATCCATTCATATCAAGTTTAAAAGCTTTTTATGCTCGATCTTGGATTTTTATGTTCATCCTGGGTGCATATTTTTTTCCTATAATTATGTCTGGTTCATTAATTGCATCACCAGAAGTTGGTTTTTTGACGCTTTTTATTGTTAGTTTTATTCCATTAATCTTCTTGATTACCTTCATAACTGAATTTGCAAGATTTCAAAACCTTCACCCTATTGTATCATCAATTATTACATCAGGAATTATTTCTTGGGCATTAGCTTCAACCTTACCCTTTGTATAATTGTTGGATTTAATATCTTATAATTTATCAATTTATGATTGATTAACCATCTTCATTGAAATCCTCTCAAAATAATCATATAAGGTATCCCAAGCTGGATGTTCTTCGGTTATTCCAATCTCTCTCCAACTTTCAAGCTTAAGCTTTAGCCATTGATTTCTTTCTTTGATCCCAATTGGGAATGGAATATGTCTTTTTTTAAGCCTAGGATGGCCTCTTAAAGGTGAATAATTATCAGGGCCTCCAAATTTTTTAACCAAAAATAAAAAAACGCGTTCCTTTCCCCTTTCCAAGGATATGGGAAACATTGATCTCAAAAGTTGATCCTGGTCAATTTTCAAATAAAAATTATTGACTAATTTTCTAAATGTGGATTCCCCACCAACCATCTCGAAAATTGCAGAGTGATCGTAAATTACCATATTCTATTCTTAATCTCTCTAGTAATCATATTTTTATATAAAATAAAATCATTTCTATCTGTTTATATTGCTACTTAGAAAATCTGAAATTTAATACAGTATGTTAATTTTCTTCCGAATCAACTTTCTCTAAATTAACAAATATTAAACTCATAAGCGTGAAACGATATTGGTAAAAATTACGAAATGTTGAAAAAATTATGACTGAGGAAATTTCATATTTAACTTTGCAAAATATAATTGATGAACAGACAGACAAGGCTAAAAGCTACCATTCATCAACAATAAAGATTTATGGATTTAATGAAATATTTTTCCCATTATATTACTTGCTTTTGGTAATATTCAAAATTCCAGAAGCTATAGCTGATACTGGTCCTTCAAATGGAAATTATTCAGTTTTGAGTATTATTTACACTATAACGATTTTATTAATATTGCATTTTATTTTTTCATTACCTAAAGGGTGGTACATTGAAAGAATTGAACGAGAGTATGAATTTTCTACAATAGGATGGGATAAGTGGTTCATAGACAAAATCAAACTTCTAGTAATATCTTTGGTTATTGGGATACTCTTCTTTGTCCCAATATATTTTGCAATCGACCGGTTTGCTAAGAATTGGTGGATATTAGCAACCCTAATCTCAATTTTGCTTATGATCGCAATGTTATTTCTTTCTCCTTTTCTTTTGAATTTGTTTACCAAATTAGAATCATTTCCAGCAGGTGAAACTAGAACTAGAGTTGAAAATTTGGCTAAGGAAATGGGTGTTAAATACAAAGATATTTACCTTTGGAAATTGTCAGATCAGACCACCAAAGCAAATGCCGCAGTAGTTGGTTTTGGGAACTCAATAAGAATCGTGCTTGGAGACAATCTTGCAAGAGAATTTAGAAATGACGAAATTGAAATCGTCATGGCCCACGAAATTGGGCATTACATTCATAAGGATGTTTACAGATATGCTATATACTATTCCATGTTATTCGTTATTTCATTTTATATAATTGAACAATTATTCCAATGGGCAATAGATCAATTTGATTATTCTTCAAGATCTGACCCTGCAGGTCTTGGCTTCATGATATTATCTTTGTTACTTTTATCCAAAATTTATGGGATTCTAAGTAATTGGTACAGCCGCAAGAGGGAAAAGGCTGCAGACGTTTTGGCAATTAAAAAATTCAATAATCTAGAAATTTACGAATCTGCATTTAGTCGTTTAGCAAAAATGAATTTATCATATCCTGATCCATCAAAATTAGAAATTCTACTAAGATATACACACCCACCAATAGTCGAAAGGGTAAGATATGCAAAAGACTATATTGATTAACAAATTGATCCCTTATCAATGACAGAATGTTATTTCAGATCTTCAGTGAAGAGTTAAATTAATTACAAGAAATTGCAAAGCTCGTTTTAGATATTTTTTTTTTGAATTAAATGTAATAAATCCTTGAATTATCAGTTGACAATCAATTTGATCTGTAATATTTCACCATAGTAATATACCATATTTTATTGATAAAAAATTGTAGTGAGATAATGTCCGAAACAAATATTAGAAATCCAGCCTTACCCAGGAGTCGTTTCAATAGGTTGGATTCTGATATTAGAATAATGATCTTAGCAATATTAGTTGGGATTATAGGCGGACTGGGAGCAATATTATTTCGTTTAATGATTGATAGTGTTAATTATTTATTGGTTGAGGGTCCAACTACACTAACTGAAAAATATATATCAGATAGATTTACTCCTATTGTTACAGTAGCAGCACCTGCAATAGGTGGATTGATCGTTGGAGCATTAATATTCTATTTTGCCCGGGAGGCTAAGGGTCATGGAGTTCCAGAAATTATAGAATCAGTTAATTTGCAAAAAGGTCGGATGAGAATAAGGGTTCCTTTTGTTAAAATAATTGCATCTGCAGTAACAATTGGTAGTACTGGATCTGCAGGTAGAGAAGGACCAATTGCCCAGATAGGTGGGGGTTTTGCATCTGTTTTGTCACAAAAGCTTAACCTTAGTGCTGAAGAAAGCAAGATACTAGTAGTGTCAGGTGTCTCCGCAGGAATTGCCGCAACTTTTAATGCACCTTTAGGAGGTGTGTTATTTGGGTTGGAGGTAATCAGACGTGATAAAAGGTCATTCACAATTTTACCCTTAGTTACAAGTTCTGTTGTAGGAACTGCGATTGGTGAATTTTTCCTTGGGACCAGTCCCGCGTTTATTTTTCCAACAGGAGCATCTTATTTGCATATAATCAATGTACCTGTATTCATATTTCTAGGGGTTATCATGGGCGTTGCATCTGTGATTTGGACCAGAGGCTTCTATTGGATGGAAGATTTATTGGAAAGAATACCTACTACACCTATAATATTAGCAGGTTTAGGCGGATTAAGTATCGGGATAATCGAATTATGGTATCCTGAGATGAGTGGTATAAGCTATTCTGCAATTGATGATGCTTTTGCATTAAAATTATCTCTTCAAGTTGTATTAGTTTTCGCAATTGTCAAATTTATTGCTACTGCTCTAACAATTGGTTCAGGTGGTTCAGGTGGTGTATTTGCACCAACATTATTTATTGGAGTAATGCTAGGTACCGGGCTAGGTCATATATTAGATAGTACTGGTTATATTGGATTGAGCATCCCAGTTATTGCTTTATTATGCATGGCTGCTTTGTTTGCAGGGTCCGCACGAGCCCCATTAACTGCAGTTGTAATGACTAGTGAAATGGTAAATGATTTTCAATTAATTATACCACTCATGTTCGCTGTCTTATCAGCTTGGATAGTAAGTAAAGCCTTAATGAACGATGATATCTATATCATCAAATTAAAAAGGAGGGGTTTAGAATTCTCTTCCTCTATTGATGTGTTAGAAGATATTCCTGTTTCAAGTATCATGATTAAAAATCCTGATTACGTATCAAGTAAAGATAGATTGGAAATAGTTATTGATTTGATGAAAAAAACAGGACACACTGGTTTTCCAGTAGTGGATAATCATCATCTTGTAGGTATAATTACTGAACATGATGTCACAAAAGGTGTTGATTCAACCAAGTTAGATGATTGGGTTGTTGGAGATTTATGTAGCAAAAATATTATTGCAGTCGCTCGTACTTGTCCAATTTCAACTGTTCTTCTGATAATGACAAAACATAATATAAATAGGATGCCCGTTATCAGTTCAAAACGGGCTCATCATTTAGTGGGATGGGTTACAAGAAGTGACGTGATGAATGCTTACTTTGCTGCAAAAGCAAGTAAAATGTATGAGGATGCAGAGAGAGATTTGTTTGAAAGCCTTCAAGATGGATCCGTCGAATTTGGTGAATAAATTAAAAAAAATCAAATGTATAAAAATTTATTATGTGTTGGATTAAAAAATTTGTTTAATTATTAAATCGAGTAAATGTTTAGAAATTCCTTATTTTTTCCGATTTTTCAACTGTTATCTGATTTTCCTCTTTTTTAGGGGTATTTAAAATTAGTTGATTTTGTTCCTTGTACAAATAATTAATGAAATCAACATTCACATCTCTAGGGTGAATTTCATCTTTTCCTTTACCCAATATTCTTAGGAATGAAAGAATTTGAGCTCTATGATGAATAGTATGGAATAGTGCATCAGCAAAAATTAGTTCAATATTAACAAAACTACCTTTTGCTATTGGCATCTTAAAATATCTGTACTTTCTATTATTGACAAAATTTTTCCAAACATCTAATAATTCTTTCCATTTTCTAATTAGATCATCCTTTGATAAATCTGCAAAAGATGGAAAGCTATCATATGGATTACCTTCAATTGCTTTCACAAAATATTCAATAATTCCCACAAGATGGCCAGCTTTAGTAGCAATACTACCAGCTAAGTCACCAAACGATTTTCTATATTCCTCTTCAGAAATTTTTTCTATTGCTCTAATTGCAGCATAATCCCCCCAAATCATATAATCAGTATAAAATTTTATGTCTGTCATTCTATTTTTTCTCCTTTTTAACAATCACAATTTATGGAAAGATCTTTTCCATACTGTGCATTGTTCATCAATTTTTCGAGATCAAAAGTTCCAAGAAAACTTTGATTAATTGCATCTTGAGAGAATCTCTCTCTTGCATAATGTATTGCGGTTTCAAAATCTAAGATTACTAGATTTTCATCCTTGGGAACCCCATTTTCAAATCGATAAATATTAATCGTTGGACAAATTTCCAGAGCAGCATTTGTTAAAGTCTGATTGTACTTCTTGTATGTTACAAATAGATTTTTCTCAGTCTGTTTATCTAGAAACGGATCCACGACAAATTTGAATGATTCGTTTGTATCTCTTATTGTCGTTTCGATCGTTGTTTTCTTCATGAAGGTATATGCAATCCCAAGGGCGTCAATAGCACACATTGCATAACCTGTACCAATATCATCAATTATTACTTTATAATTAGTTTTTCTTGGTGATACAGGATATGCTGCCACAAGTTTACCATTGTCAAATGATAGCAAATTGCTGGTCACATTTTTTAAATAATTTAATTCCTCAAATCGGGCCGAATATTTTTGTTCAATGTCTTTAAAGTCAACTCCATTTAAAAGATCCTTCAATATATCTAAATGGAGCTCCATTAATTCATTTTTTTTGAGTTTAACAAAGTTTGTTGCCATTTCTATCAACTTTTATACTACTCAAAAATTTGAGCAGTCTAAATATATATTAATCACATACTTTATTAACATTGTTATTTAAAATATTAATGTAGATAAATGAGTAAACAAGATACTAGCATAGAGAAAATTGTCAAATCCACTATAAAACAATTTGAAGACCCTGTGAGAATGATGCTCTTGATTAAGATTTTAAGAAAACCTGATATAACATCTAATGAGCTTAAAAAATCACTACTGATACCTGGCACTAAAATTTATTATTATCTTAATCAATTGAGTTCATCAAATCCACCACTGATTTATGAATCGGACAAAGAAAAAGTAACAGAGCATTTGACTAAGCGTAAATTCAGAACAACTGAACAAATGGAGAGCATGTTGAAAACACATTTTCATCCCTCTAAAAATCCGAAGGGATTTCAGCTGTATCATCTTTACACCTCTATCGCATTACAATATCAACGTTTAAGAGAAATAAAAGCAGCAGTTGATACAGATAAATTGGATAGAGATCCGACATCATTATTGATGTTTGTTGACGATGAAATTGCTGAAGAACTTCGTGAGGGAATATTGGAGATTTTCAACAAATGTTCAAACAAATATCGTGATTTTGAGATGTTAGACGCAATAAGACAACTTAATTATACAGCATTTGCTGGGATTTATCCCATGAACTGAGGACGGATTTAAATGGATGCAACTGACTTAAAATTATTATATTTACTAAAAAGCAATGCAAGAATGTCCTTTACAGATATAGGAAAAGAATTGTCTCTCTCGGTGCCTGCAGTCACATATCGCTTAAACAAATTAGTTAAGGGTGCTGTTATCAAGAATTTCACAATCAATATCGATGATGAGAAATTAACGCCTAATTATACTTCCTTCCTTATTCAAGCAAGAGTAGGTAAGGATAGTACTTTACTTACTGCTGAACTAAGAGGAACGATGTATATAGACTCAATCATTAAAATTGCTTCACACCAGAATTTCTTGGCAATAACAAGAAATATTACTTCTGAAAATCTTAAGAACTTAATTGCAATTTTGGAAACTCACAATATAGATAATTATGAGGTAAAACCAATTATTTCGAAAGATTATGATGAATCTGAAACTGATTTAGTGGCAGAAAATATCTCATCTATTTATTGTCCTTTATGCCAGAAAAACTTAGATGGAAAAGGAATTATCACTACAATTGGTACACAGATTATGGGTTTTTGCTGTGAATCCTGCAAAATTGAATTTTTAGAATCATATTCCAAAATATCAGATCTTTGATCCGAATTAAATTACTTCAAATATGAATCAGAAGTTGCTTCTTCAATATTATTGCAACATGACATTGCCTCTTCCATAAGTGGAATCTCAATTTCCATTCTTTTATCCATAGCCCATTGTAAAATCTCTCGAATTTGTTTCCCGCAACATCTTCCAGTTGGATTTGTAATTGCACAATCCTTTCCAGTATTGGCCTGAGTGAAATTCTGGATGTCAATTAGTGAATCGCAACATTTCCTAACAAGAAGTTCATCCATGATAGTTGATTCAAGCACATTTTTACAATAACACGCAGGTCTATTTTCAGATCCTATTTCAATTTTATGCATTACGGTGGTTTGAACATTATCTGATCCTAGGTATATACCTTGCTCGTTATTAAAATAATAAACTGGACAATCTCGAACTGGACAGAAATAAAATCCATTGTCAGTTATTAAATTCCAAAATTCTGGCTTAAAATGATTTGCAAGTGTCTTTCTTATTAGTCTTTTCCCTCTATCCAATGAAATCTTACAGAAATTCTCAGATGAAACAGGATCATTCGAAGTTTCATAGACTAATTTTTTATTACTAATAGAGACAACACTATATTCTATCATAAAATATCCTTATCTGACAACCTACATTAGAGAACCGATTTAAATTTTGAAATAATTGGGACTAATATTATTAAATTTTAAGATTATTTTTACCATTTTTATGAGGTCTTTTAAATATTTATTAACAGATACTAGATTCACTATTACAACAATCAGCTGATATAATTTTTGATTCAGTTGTTGATTCAGAATTTTTCTCAATAGAATTGGAAACACAAGATTTTAGAGCAGAAATTGAAAATTGATCTTTTGCACTCTTCAATGCCTTGTCGAAAGAAATGATGTTGATACTCTCACTATTTTCAATATTCTCTGGATTAGAATAGAAATGAATTGTTGGACATAATGATAAAGCTGGGACCAAATCACATGATTCACCATCATTTTCAAAATTTCCACCATAAGTAACAACAAAATCTTGAACTTTTTGTTTCTCTAGTCTTGGATCAATAATAATCTCAATGCGTTCATTAGTGCTAAAATCCTTGGTAACAATGGTTGTTTTGGCATTGAAAGTATAAGCCACTCCCAAAGCATCCACGGCGCACATTGAATACCCCTCTCCAATACCTTCAACTTTCACCTTGTAAGGTGATTTATTTAGACTTATAGGATATGCTCCAATCAAGGTACCTTCAGAATCAAAACTTAACATACTTCGTTTTGCGATGTCGATATAATCTAGTTCAATCATTTTTTGTTTGTGATTTTTTGCTATATCAGAAAATTCTTCACCATTGAGGAGTAATTTGAGTACCTTAAGATGGAACTCGAAAAACTGGTCTATGTCTGTATTCTGCTGAGTTAAATTTGTCATATCTCATCACCGTAAAAATATTCTGAAAGAATATTCCACAGGATTATATATCTTTCAATTATTAATAAACCCTTGCTTCTTCCAAAAGAATATTCTTTGGTAATATAATTTTGACCTAATCCCCTTTTTAATTTGGCTTGTAACAATAATTTTTATTAATAGCAACTGAATTTACATATTTGAAGAACAGGTAATGATAATAGACCGTACTATACCATTGACATCTGCTCAATCGATTTTTCTGATGATCATTAAGGGATCAAATCAGCCTATGAGTGGCAGTGAGATTGTTGAACGAATTCGATTACATCTGGGGGCAAACTCAGTTCCAACTGCAGGTGCTGTATACAAAATTCTTAACTTTTTGGAAGACCATTCCTACATTGAAAAAAGATTTGATGATATAAAAAGGAAAGACAAGAGATTCAAGACATATGGATTAACGACGTTAGGTCTAAAGATGGTAGATCAAGTATCCAAACATATTCAAAAAATATTTAGTTTTATGTGTGTATGTTGTGAGATTGTTAATATAGAGATCCCTGGTTTGAAATTAATACAACCAGGAATATCGAAAAACTAAAAATATTCAAAAAATTGGTTATCCTTAGATAATAAACAATATGAACTACAAATATAAGGATTTTTTGTGACGTTAGAAATCAAAAAAAATCAGAGAAAAAAAGGTAAACACATACAAGTATTTTCTGATGGCTGTACTGAATGTTTAAGTCATATAGATAACGTTGAAATTGGTAAATGTGCAGGTTGTAAATTGGAAGTCCATACATTTGATCCTAATTCAATTTCAGAAAATTCATTAATCTCAAAATATGGTATAACAACACATCCAACAACAATAATTGATGAAGAGATTAAAGTGGATGGTATACCAAAATTTTATTGGTTATGTGGAGACGAATTTTACAATGAATTAAAAGAAAAATATCCGCTTAAGCATAATTGATATCTTCATCTATTTTCCTATGCACCGAAATCAATATATAATTTTTTAAATCTCTGCTACTTCATTGGTCTCAATTCAATCATAGTGTTTTTCAAGTCATTTGATATAAGTTTGTTATGGCAAATAATTTGACCTTACCGAGAAAAGAAGAACTTGAGAATATACTTAATTATATTTCTGAAGAATCGAAAAAATATATCGAATCTCTTGATTCTCTCAGTGTCAGACAACAAGGGTTTTCAGAGGTTCTAAGAGACTTTGATATCCCTTTTCCGGAATTTGGAAAAGGAGGTATCGCCACACTTTCCAAACTTATTAATCCCGGTTTACGTGCAAGCGTTGCAAGTTCAGGTCCCCGATTTTTCCATTTTGTTGTTGGTGGAGTCACTCCTGCTGCACTTGGTGCAGAGTGGATTTCCGCAGTTACTAGCCAAATTTCATATGCCTATATTACATCTCCCCTTGCAGTTAAGTTAGAATTAATTTCTTTAAACTGGTTGAAAGAACTTTTTGAAATACCGAAGTCTTGGGGTGGTATTATGACAACTGGTGCTACGATGGCAATCTATGTAGGATTAATTGCAGCTCGTCAATGGTTAGGTGAGCAGTACAAAATTGACATTTTTGAGGATGGTATGAGTAAATTACCAGAAACTAAGATTTTTGCTAGTAAGCTTCTTCATCCAAGTGATTCGAAAGTTATTGGGATGCTTGGTTTAGGTAGAAAATCAATTGTTACCATTGCAGATAATAAGAGAGGAGCTTTTGATATTCCAAAACTCGAAGAAGAATTACAAAAACTCAATGGGACTCCTTGTATTGTTGTAGCAGTTGCAGGTGAACCTAACGCTGGTTTGTTTGATCCTGTACCTGAACTCGCCAAATTATCTGAGAAATATAATATGTGGCTGCATGTTGATGGAGCTTTTGGCCTGTTCGCAAAAGTCGATTCAAGAACGAAACACCTTCTAGATGGTTTAGAAAAGGCAGATTCCATTGCGGTTGATGGTCACAAATGGTTAAATGTTCCTTATGATATTGGTTTTGGTTTTGTTAAAGATCGAACATATATGGAGAAATCATTTAGGTATTCAGCGGAATATCTTCCCGATTGGAATGAGGAAGAACCTGTTCTTGGGATGTTAGGACCTGAAAGCTCAAGAAAAGCACGTTCACTTCCTGTTTGGGCGACACTTCACGCTTATGGGAAAAGTGGGATTGTTTCTATGATTGGCAAGCATATCAACCAAGCTCTTTTCCTTGAGAAACTGGTCAAGCAGTCGCTTATACTTGAACTTCTTGAAGATGTTGTGATTAATGTAGTATGCTTTCGATATAATCCTGGAGGGATGGATGAAGGGGAATTGGATTATTTCAATAATCAGCTGGGCAAGGCAATATTGGATGATGGTAGAGTATTTTTAGGCACTACGATTTATCAAGGAAAAGTCGCACTTCGACCAGCTATTGTAAATTGGAGAACTGAAAATTCTGATATTGAATTTATGGTAAATGTAATTTTGGACCTTGCTCAATCAATTAACAAACAAGAATAATAAGAAATATTGGTAAAATTTGACCATTTTTGAATTCTTATCCGAATAGTTTGTAGATATTACTCCAATGACCTACTTCAACGACAAGTACCACAAGATCGTCATCTATTATGTCAATAATGATTCTATAATCTCCTATCCTCAACTAATAATATGGATGACTTATCATTTTTTCCAAAAACTCGAACGCTCGGACTCGAATTCTGTTCAAGGATAACCTAATCCTATCTTTAGTTTCTTGAGGTACTTTATTCAAAGATTTTGAAGCACTTTAACTTCTACTCCTTTACCTACGAGGTCAATGAGCTCTATGTTCAGCCTCTCTTTTAGACCTGGGAATATTGTTGAAACACCAGATAATAACCATTGCAATCAATTTTTTGGATAATCTCACTTTCAAATATCTCTTATACAAACAGTCATTTAGAAGTGAGTTTGTTCCAAATTGGATAGAAAATATATGAGTATGAAGACTGAGAAGGGGTATTTGGTACTTGGAGATATTACTGGTTATACTTCATATGTAGCAACCACCGAATTAGAACATTCTCAAGAAATATTAACTGAATTACTCCAATTGATTATTAAAAATTTTCAAACGCTACTTACAATTGTTAAAGTTGAAGGAGATGCTATCTTTGCATGTGCTGAAACTACTTCTGTTCCGAATGGCGAAAACATATTAGACTTAGTTGAGAGTACTTATTCTAAATTTCGAAATAGAGTAGAGAATATTGTATACAAGACGAGTTGTGATTGTAATGCTTGTCGTGCTATACCAAATTTAGATCTAAAATTTTTCATTCATTATGGAGATTATGTAGCTCAAAATTTTGGAGGGATTCGTGATTTGGTTGGAACAGATGTTAATCTGATTCATCGATTAATGAAAAATAAAATATCGGATCTTACGGGATGGACAGCCTACGCCTTATTCACTGAAATTGCCATTTCTGAAATCAATCTACCTCGTGATCAGTTATTCAAACATGAGGAAACCATCGAGCATTTAGGATCCGTTATGACCTACAATTTAGATTTACATAAATATTACAAAAAATATCAACAAAAGAATTCGTTGCGCATTACCTTGGATAATGCTGATAAGACCTTCTCGTATGAATTTGAATTTACTCCTACAGAAGTGTGGAACTTAGTAACTGATCCAACGAAGAGAAACATAGTAAATACAGATAATATTTGGAGTGTAGAATTACGACCAAATGGACGTGCAGGAATTGGTGCAACTAATCATTGTGCTCATGGAGATGGAGAAATAACAAATGAGACAATTTTAGATTGGAATCCGTTTGAATATTTCACTGTTGAAACACATATAGATATTGACCAGGAATCA
Source organism: Candidatus Heimdallarchaeota archaeon LC_2 (assembly GCA_001940725.1). Next base: position 33,427 of record MDVR01000161.1, read on the forward strand.
CCCTTGGATGCCAAGATTACTTATGAGCTTATCCCCAATAATAATAACTTATACACAACTCTAAATCTATATTTTCAATTTCGAGATAATTCTAATAAGGAGGCAATTAATGGGATCTTTCCTATAATACAAAACAATACAACCCGAATTTTCAATTTAAATTCTGAAATAATGAAGAAAGAAAATTCCTCTTGACTTTTTTAATTGTACATATTTCATATTGGGTAAATGCTCTAAGGCCTTATCATTCTGTTAATACTATAATTATCATAATTATTAATTATTTATGCTTTAATTTGTATCTGCTTTTCGAAATATGTAACTATTTAATTCTTAATCTAAATGCATCTGTAGACTGATTTTGGACCTGAATCTGAATATTCCTTTTTGGTTACCCACATTTTACCGAAGGTCTTAAGGGATGCTAAGATAGATCCACCGATCCAGACTGAATATCTTCTTTCTGGGGGTGCGACTACTTTAACTTCCACTCCTTCTGGAACTAGTGAGATAAGCTCCTTGCTCAATCTCTCTTTCAATCCTGGGAACATGGTTGATCCACCTGATAATACAATGTTGCTGTAAAGATGAGGACGAATGTCTACATCACAGTTCTGGATGGCTTGATAAATAAGTTCGTGCATGGGAACTTCTTCTGAACCGATGGAGGATGGATTAAAGAATACTTCAGGTGCTAAGAATCTTTCTTGACCAATAGAGATTGTGTCTCCATCAGGCATGACATAGGATTTCTCCATTCCGGATACTTTGTCTGCGAGTGCTAATTCCTTAGCGGGATCAAGTGCTACATAGCATAGTCTTTCTTTGATATCTCTTACAATTTCTCTTTCTGCACTGCTTGTAAGTGCGTAACCTCTTTGTCTAAGAAGTCGTCTAAGGAAATCAGTGATATCTCTTCCACCAATGTCAACTCTTGCAATTGCGTGTGTAAGGGCGAAACCTTCATACACTGGTACAACGTGTGTAACACCATCTCCACTATCTACTACAATACCGGTTGTACGGCCTGAAGCATATAGTGAAAGTACTGCTTGCATACTAATGTACATAGCGGGGACGTTGAATGTTTCAAACATTAACTCAGCCATTTTCTCTCTGTTCATTAGATTGTTCATTGGGGGTTCAGTTAACAACACTGGATGTTCAGCTGGATTAACACGCATATCATTAAAGAAGGTGAAACTCCAGATTTTTTCCATGTATTCCCAATCGTCAACTTGTCCGTGTTCGATTGGGTAGAATAGTTTCAAAACACCTCTTAGGTTAAGTGCTTCATCACCAATATAGTATTCTCTGACATAATGATCTACGTCAGTCATGATTGATTGATACTTGGGAAAACCGATTAGCGTGGGAAATACAGATCTTGGTTGATCTTCTCCAGCGAACCCATTTTTACTTAAACCCGTACCATTGTCTATTACAAGTGCTCTTGTGCCTATTTCTTCACTCATTTTTTGTTGTAACTCCGAGAATTTAGTAAAAAAACCTGCATCGTCGCGGGAATGACGAGGATGATTTTTTTTCTGACAATATTGTAAATCTACTTAAAATATATCAAAGTTATCTTGGCAGAAAAATTAAATGAGAAAACCGTACCGACAAAATTCAAATTAATGAAAACTGTACCGACAAAGTTCTGTAATTACAATAATATGATATAATATCAAGTAATTAATATTGTGGTGACACTTGAGCTATTCATTGATGAGAGATTCGATAGCATCAGAAATTTTATAGAAATGCAAACTAAGGATACTTTCAAAGATTGTGAGATATATCTCGTTATATCAATTAAAAATGATTTTGATAAGTTTGTGAATTATTTGGAAGGAGGTAAGAAATATGAATCAAACAGAAAACACTCGGTGACCATCCTAATTATATATTATAGGAATATTATTTAAATAAAACAAATTTATTTATGAATATTGTAATTTAATGAAAAAGTTTAATTTTCGTGTTGATCGAAATTACTAGATAATTTTAGATGCATCTGTAGACTGATTTTGGACCAGAGTCTGAATATTCTTTCTTTGTTACCCACATTTTACCGAATGTCTTGAGGGATGCTAAGATAGATCCACCGATCCAGACTGAATATCTTCTTTCTGGGGGTGCGACTACTTTAACTTCCACTCCTTCTGGAACAAGGGAGATAAGCTCTTTGCTCAATCTCTCTTTCAAACCTGGGAACATTGTCGATCCACCGGATAATACGATATTACTGTAAAGGTGAGGACGGATGTCCACGTCACAGTTCTGGATGGATTGATAAATTAGCTCGTGCATGGGAACTTCTTCAGAACCGATGGACGATGGATTAAAGAACACTTCGGGGGCTAAGAATCTTTCTTGACCAATGGAAATTGTGTCTCCATCAGGCATGACGTAGGATTTCTCCATTCCACTGACTTTATCGGCTAAAGCTAATTCTTTAGCGGGATCAAGTGCTACATAGCAGAGTCTTTCTTTGATATCCCTTACAATTTCTCTTTCAGCAGATGATGTTAATGCATATCCTCTCTGTCTGAGTAATCGTCTTAGGAAATCTGTAATGTCTCTTCCACCAATGTCAACCCTTGCAATTGCGTGTGTAAGGGCGAAACCTTCGTAAACTGGTACGACGTGTGTTACACCATCTCCACTGTCTACAACAATACCGGTAGTTCTACCAGATGCATATAGGGAAAGTACTGCTTGCATACTAATGTACATAGCGGGGACGTTGAATGTTTCAAACATTAACTCAGCCATTTTCTCTCTGTTCATTAGATTGTTCATTGGGGGTTCTGTTAACAACACTGGATGTTCAGCTGGATTAACACGCATGTCATTAAAGAATGTGAAACTCCAGATTTTTTCCATATGTTCCCAGTCGTCAACTTGTCCGTGTTCGATTGGGTAGAATAGTTTCAAAACACCTCTTAGATTAAGTGCTTCGTCACCAATATAGTATTCTCTGACATAATGATCTACGTCAGTCATGATTGATTGATACTTGGGGAAACCGATTAGCGTGGGAAATACAGATCTTGGTTGATCTTCTCCAGCGAACCCATTTTTACTTAAACCCGTACCATTGTCAATTACAAGTGCTCTTGTGCCTATTTCTTCACTCATTTTTTATTGTAACTCCGAGAATTTAGTAAAAAAACCTGCATCGTCGCGGGAATGACGAGGATGATTTTTTTTCTGACAATAGTATAATTCTACTCAAATTATTTAATGATTGCTATTACAAAATGCAAAAAAAATACTGTATTGATTTACTAGATTTATCCTAGTAATAATACAAGTCATTTTGCGTATGTATTTTTTCTCATATATGTACGTAAATACAGTAAGTATTTGCTTATAACAATATTAATAGGTTAATAAACATACTATGTCCGTAATTAATATGTTAACGAATGGATTAATCGTGTTTCTTTAATATACTACCATACTTATTCTATTAATATTTTGCTGTATTCTCGTAATATTTTATGATCTAATCCCTTTCGATTTTCTAGTGGATTATTGAATTATACACAGATTTCATTAATTTTTATACCAAAATTTTTCAAAATCAATGATAAAATTAAAACAAATTAGGGGATATGAATCATATTATGGTCAAATTAATCTACCTTCCGATTACATCTTCCTTTGGGTTGATATTTGACATACCACCCAAAAAAAAACACTTATAACTAATTTTACGTTCTGCAAGTAATGACTTACGAATTCAGAGAATTCCAACCAGATTTTCTTGAAAAACAAATAGATCTGGCATTTGCTCTTACAGATGAGAAGAAATATCAACCTCAACTATTTTTGGGTAATCTAAAAAAAACATATTTGAGTGAAAATTTTGATACCTCAACTCGCCATTATGTCTTCAAGAATGGCGAGGATGTCCTAACAGGTTACATTGTATCGGCTATCGAAGGTGAAAGAGAGGGGAAAACTCTAGCTTCAATCCAAGCTCCATATGCTGTTGGATACAATAAGGAAGTAGAAAATTTACTTATTGATAAAGCGATTAGTACTTTAAAAGAAAAAAATGCAGACAAAATAGTCATTACATTAATGGAAACTGACAATCAGCTACAAAGATTCAAGGAATTAAATTTTGAATTTGCAGCAGAATCCTATCAGATGGATAAAAGAGATGTGAACTCTTTGAATGTCTTCGAATCACATCATGAAGTTACTGAATATGATCCTACTGTCCACAAAGATATCGTAACAACCATATTTAACAAGTCTGTTGGGGAATTATTTGGCCAATTTTTCTTTAATACTTATGATAGAAAGGGAGCAGATAGATATAGTATTCAGTTAATCTTAGATGGAGAAGAAATAATTGCTTTAGGAATGCTAAATCAATCTGATCGACGTCAAAAGGAATTTCGAGGTCCAATGATATTTTTTAATGAAGAAAAGGAATTATCAGCAGATAAAAAAACCAAAATGATGCAAAGTTTATATTTTACTCATTTCACAAAATTTGGTAAGGAGAATATTGGAGATGTACAGGTGTTTATCTTTGGTGCAAGTATTACTGATAAAGAATCTTACGAATCACTTGGTTTTTCTTTTGATTCATTTGGTAGATATATATTAAATTTAAGCTAACATTTTTTTAATCTTTCTCCAAAATACCCCAAATACTTCCCAAAGCCAGTCCAAATTCACTTGCACCAGAATGGATCCCACTGGAGGATAATTTATATCCATAATCGGAGCGTAAAATATCAACAAAATCGAGAATATAAGGATTAAGTGTTTTGAAATTTACATTTGTTGTGTAGATTGACACATAATTCAAATTTTTAGAAATAACAATCTGGATTGGTTTTTTATTATCCTCTAAAGAAGGCCAAATCTGTAAAGAATGGTTGAGTTCATCGGTATAACTTTTCATTCCTATCTTATCAGCTTCACTTTGTAATTTTTCAATGAATTTTTTCATATTATCGGGAAGGTCTCGTGTTTCAATTTTTTCTTTTCCAACCTTTTTTGTGATCTTCTTTACAGTTTTTGTAACTTTCTTTTTCATACGTCCATAATTAACACTCTATTTATCAAGAAATTCTATGAGTGCTGGTGAAATGCGCTGAAATTGCAAGGGTAATTAATGATAAAGTTGAAGTATAATTGCAATTCATTTTAGTCGATTGTATGGATCTTTTAGAATGATGTAGAAATAAATCAATTACATCTTTTTCACAGTATGAATTACTTAGTAAATCCCAAAGATATCAATATTATTTCAAATTCAGCCATAAGGTTCTTTACTGTTTCAATT